>JAPCJI010000001.1:300000-390230 GCA_027887005.1 Nitrososphaerota archaeon | reverse complement strand
CACATGCCTGACCTTTTCGGGCTCGTGCTCCACGTCGAAACCCATGACCTTCGCCGAACCCCCGCTGGGAAGGAGGAGGGTCGAGAGGATCCTGATCATGGTCGTCTTCCCCGCGCCGTTGGGCCCGAGAACCCCGAAGATCTCCCCCTGGTTCACCTGCAGGCTTACGCCGTCGAGGGCCACTACGGGCGCAGACTTCGTCTTGAACTCGCGTCGTAGATTGTAGACCTCCACTGTGCTCATGCGGTCTGATTTCATCTAAGGTTCACGCTGGGTTGACTCGCCCTCTGCGCCCCTGAACCGCGGATTAATCTTTTTCCCGACGGAGGCGGGCAATCCTTTAAGACCGTTGGACCTCACCGCCCACCACATGCGCGAGCTGGCCGGCTACAGCGGCAGGGCCCTGCGATTTCTTGAGGAGGCGAAGGCCGGGATCGGGGATGTTTTGCAGGTCGAGACCAGCTGGGGCCCCGTGTCAGGCACCCTCGTCCCGAGATACTCCTATGGGGACGACGAGCACATCGTGCTCAAGCTGAAGACCGGTTACAACGTCGGCCTGGCCGTAGGCAAGCTTGTGAGCGCTTCAGTAAAGGCGAGGGGAGAGAAGCCCGCGTTCAACGTGCCGCAGAGGCCGAAGAAGAAGCCTGGGCTCCCCAGGGTTCTCATTTTGGGGACAGGCGGCACAATCGCGAGCAGGGTGGACTACCGCACAGGGGCCGTACGTCCAGCCATCTCGGCCGGCGAACTCCACTCACTCATCCCTGAGCTTTCGGCGGTCGCGGACGTGGAAACGGAGATCATGTTCAACGTCCTCTCCGAGAACATAGCTCCTTCCCACTGGTCGAAGCTCGCAGTCCGAGTCGGGAGGGCGGTCAAGCAGGGGTTCGACGGCATCGTGATAATGCACGGGACGGACACCATGGGGTATACGGCGGCCGCGCTTTCCTTCGCCCTAGTCAGAGTCCCCTGTCCCGTCGTCCTGGTTGGGGCCCAGCGGTCTTCGGATAGGCCTTCCTCGGACGCTGTGTTCAATCTCATAGGGTCGGTTTCGTTCGCAGCGGAGTCCCCGTACTCTGGGGTCTACGTAGGGATGCACCTCGACGAGAGCGACGAAAGGGTTGCGCTGCATCGTGGGACGAGGGTAAGGAAGAATCACACAAGCAGGAGAGACGCCTTCGTATCCGTCGGGGTGCCGATAGCAGCGGTGTGGGGACCGTCGGGGCTCGAAGATGCGGACCCGGGCTTGCCCCCAAGAGGCAAAGGGCCTTTCAAACCAAGGTCAAAGTTCGATGGCAGGGTCGCGCTGCTGAAGTTCTATCCGTCGATGCCCGGGAGGATGATACGGGCGGTGAAATTGCTGGGGGCGAAGGCCCTGGTCCTGGAGGGCACAGGCCTGGGACACGTCAGCTCGGAGGACACGGCTGCAGTGAAGGAGTTCGTGAGGAAGGGGGGGCTAGCGTTCATCACTTCGCAGTGCATCGAGGGGAGGGTGGACCTCAACGTCTACGACACGGGAAGAGACCTCCTGAAGGCGGGGGTGGTCCCCCTCGAGGACATGCTTTCGGAGACAGCCCTTGCCAAGGCGATGTGGGCTCTCGGCAACTCTGCAACCGCGAAGGAGGCGAAGGAGATCATGGTCGAGGACCTGGCGGGGGAGATGACGTCCCGGCGGTTTCCTGGGTGACGGCCACGGCCAGCGACTCTCCCAAGCCCGAAGTAAAGGTGGGCCTCGAAATCCACCAGCAGCTCGCGAGCTCTCGGAAGCTCTTCTGCGAGTGCCCCATCGTGAAATCGGAGGAGTTTCCCTACTCGTTCGAAAGGCTCCTCAGGCCCGCCCAGAGCGAGACGGGAAGGCTGGACCCGGCCGCGGTGTTTGAGTTCGTCCGGGCGGGGCCGACGGTGTACCTGTGCAACCCTGAATCCTCCTGCCTCGTCGAGGCCGACGAGGAACCCCCCCACGGGCTCAGCGAGGAGGCGGTGGACATCGCCATCGAAGTGTCCAACCTCCTGCATTCGAAGGTAGTAGACGAGATCCATGTCATGCGAAAGATCGTGATAGACGGCTCCAACACCACCGGGTTCCAGAGGACGGCTGTGGTGGGGCTGGGCGGCTACCTAGAGTTCGGGGGCAAGAAGGTCGGAGTTCAATCACTGACTGTCGAGGAGGACGCTGCGAGGCTGATGGGCGAGGACGGCAGGTCGCGGCGCTATGCCTTGGACAGGCTGGGAGTCCCCCTCGTCGAGGTCGCCCTGGAGCCCTTCATCGGGAGTCCGGAGGAAGTGGGTCAGCTTGCGCTTCACCTTGGGAGGACCCTCAGGTCGACGGGGAGGGTCGCCAGGGGGCTCGGGACCATAAGACAGGACCTCAACGTCTCGGTGAATGGAGGAAAAGTCGTCGAGGTGAAGGGGGTCCAGAAGCTGAACCTCCTCCCCAAGGTCGTGGCCTACGAGACGAAGAGACAGCTCGCCCTCCTGGAGGTCGCGAAGAAGGTCAAGGAAAGAGGGGCGTCTTCGGTGACCACGGACGCCTGCGAGGTGACCATGACCCTCAAGGAGAGTGGATCGAAGGTCATTCGGAGGGAGCTTGCGGACTCGGGGGTGGTGACCTGCATCAGAGCCATGGGCCTCGCTGGGCTGATTGGTTGGGAGCCGTGGCCGGGGGTGAGGCTGGGCAAAGAGGTGGCCGAGGTGGCGAGAGCCAACTCCCTCGGAGGAGTCATCCACTCAGACGAATTCGCCCATCAAGGCATCTCGGAAAAGGAAGAGGAGGCACTTCGGAAGGAGTGCGGGGCTGACAGGGACGACGCGCTCGTCCTCCTTGCAGGTCCGAGGGACATCGTCGAGAGAGCGCTTCCACAGGTCCAGGCGAGGCTCGCGAAGGCCGCCGAGGGTGTTCCTGACGAGACCCGGGCAGCGACCGAGGAGGGTGAAACGAGGTACATGAGGCCGAGGCCGGGAGCGCAGAGGATGTATCCAGAGACAGACATCCCCGACGTCGTCATCGCTGAGGGGAGGCTGAAGAAGATTGGGTCCCGTTCAACAGAGCCCTGGGAGGTCCTGGTGGAAAAGTATGGCCGCCGGTACTCGCTCAGCCGAGACATGACGCTGAAGCTCTTTGATTCGGAGTACTGGGGGAGCTTCGGGAGCCTAGCCAAGGAGCTCAAGCTCGAGCCGTCGTTGATCGCGTCCACGCTCGTGGACCTTCCGGTGAGGCTTTCCAGAGAGGGAATCCCAGAGGAGAGCCTGCGAAGCGAGCTTTTCGTCGATGTCCTCAGGGCGATAGGCGCGGGGAGGATCGCAAAGGAGGCGGCCCCCGACGTCCTCAGGGCGGTCGGACAGGGCAGCGTGAGGAATGTCACCGATGCCATAGGACTGCTAGGTCTCGGGACGGTAGGGATTGAAGAGCTAGGCTCCATCATCGACGAAGCCTTGAGTGCGGAGGGGGGCCTTGTCATGGAGAAGCGGGAAGAGGCCTTCGCACCTCTGATGGGCAGGGTGATGGCTCAGGTCCGCGGAAGGGCGGACGGAGGACTCGTGAGCAGGATGGTGAAGGAGAAGTTAGCTCACGCTCTGCGAAACGCCGGGAAGGGAAAACAGGGGTAGTTGTCCGCCCCTAGAGGGCAGACAACTTTCGGGTTCTTCTGAGGAAGACGAGTCCCAAGACTCCCGCGACAGCTGCGGCGAAGACCGCCACTGACAACAGGAGTTCGGTCGAGCTCACGCCGAAGTAGGATTGCGTGCCCTGGCTGCCACCGGATGTTGGGGCCTGGACTGAGAGGGTGGGGATGTTTGACGGAGTATAGTACTGGCTCGTGCCGGCGCGCTGCGAGGCTGCTGCGCTCGTCTGTGCGGGGACTCCGGTAGGCTGGCTTGATGTCGTCCCGGTGCCGCTCGTGCCTCCAGCAGATTTGACGCCCGCAGGCATCACCCAGTAGTTCTGAGGCTGGTAGTGGAGGGTCAGCTTGGCGCTGGTGGAAGGCGGAAGGAGGAGGACCGAGGCCGAGAGGCCTACGTATGTCGGCTGCCAGTAGACGGTCACATTGACTTTCTGCCCGCCGACATTCGTGACCACGGTCGTCTGGTTGGTCGGGAGGTTGACCGGTACCCAGCTCCATGCGGTCACTACGGCCGGGGCGCTAGGGATGACCAGGGTGGCGACGCCGTCGCTTCCAGTCTGTGCCGACATCAGGATCTTGGTGTCCTGTCCCCACCAGTAGTACCACTGCCCCACGACCGATGAGGAGATCCAGGCTCCGACTGCCGCAGTGCCGTTTTGGTACACGGCCGTGACGGTTATCTGCGTTGTCGGATACTGAGTCACGTTCTGCGTCTTGATGTCGATGGTCTGGGACGAGTCGACGTGCTGGACGGCGTATCCGTATTCAGCCGTCGGCTGGAAATACTTGACAGGCATCGCTGCGATCGAGGAAGAAGGGGCGCCGCTGGCTGCGCCTAGCATGCAGATGTTGCAGGGGCTTCCGTACTGGTGAATTGCGCTCACGGTAAAGAGGTAGTCGCCCGTCGGAAGCTCGAATGCCGCGGCTGGGTATGGCCCCTGATAAGTTCCTACGAGGTCCCCGGTCAGGTTGTACGCTGTGAAGACGTATGAGTATGGAAGGGAGGCGCTGGTGGAAACTGAAATCTGGACGTTGTTGAATGTGGCTCCGGCGGCGACGCCTGAGAGGAACCCAGCTCCCGCGATGAGTGCTGCGACAGCTGTGAGGGTCGCTTTGGCGGCCGTTGATCCGAATCCGTTGAAGTTCTTGAGTTTCGTCGTTTGTGTTTTCATTCTTGAGCGGGGGTATGGAAGGCGGCCGAGTTAGACCTACTGTCTAGAACGGCCGTTCGGGGGGTCAGAACGAGTGGGAAGGGTCAGCGAGACGGCGGGGGGTTAGGTTGGGTTCGTTCGAGGGTGGCTGCCCCCTCGTCCCCGCTCGTTCTTCTAGGGACTTCTGCGCTTTGGCGCGGAAGTGTTGGCACGGTTCCTGCCGCTAGGCTTCGGTCTTCCCCGTTTTGCCTCGACAATACCGCACTCTTCGTTGCTCCCCGTCTGTTCAAGAGTCCTGAACAGCGAGCTTGCCCTGTTCAAAAGAGCGGTTTGACATCCGCTCCTCCCCCAAGCTGAGGTGTGAAAACAACAACCATCGCAGCGTCCGCGATAGTCGCGCTCCTCCTCACGGGGGTCGCGGCGATTGCATTCGCTCATCCAGGCTTCCTTCAGTCGGGTAGCTCGACAAGCGGCATTCAGGGATCTCAACACGGCAACGACACCCGCGGCGACCAGGTTTCATCTCAGCACAATGAGAACGACACCAAGGGCGACCAGAGCTCATCTCAGCATCAGCAGAACGAAACAAGAGGCGGGGGCGACGAAGGGGGGTTCAACCTCACCGTCGGACAGACGCTCGTCTTCGCAAACCTCACGGGGCATTCCAACAACCTGACAAACGAGAGCCTTGAGAGCGACGACCACGACAACAGCGGGGCAAGCAACTCCACCGGCAGCTTCACCTTCAAGGTGACAAGCTCGTCGGAGGACGGCTTCAACCTCACAATTACCAAGGGAACATTCACCATCAACGGCACCACCTACGTGGTGACGGGCGGGAACGTCACGCTCAACGACGGGGGCGATTCAGCCTCCGGCTCCGGGACAGCGACGGGCGGGGTCACGTTCACCATCCACCTGTCTGGAATACATGGAAACACATCTTCAACCGCACCAATGGGCGCGATCAGACTCGACGTCAAGGCAGGGTCGAGCGAATACCTAGTGGTCCTCGGGACCCACGAGGCCTCCGAAGAAACTTCAGAGGATTAGGGAATCGCGCACTCCTGTTTTTTTCCTGCACCGTTTGAACGAACTTCCAGCTTGAGCCTTTTCCGAGACGATTGCCGACAGGCTTCAACATGGCTGCCGCTGGGTTGTTTGCAATACAAGGGAATGGTTGACCTTGCGAGTCAACCAACGTTTAGGCTGAAGACCTTACGAACGCTAGGTTCGCCGTCTACGCCGTAGATCCAGGGGTAGATGCTGCAGCCGCTCCTGAACCCTGTACGACCTGTCCAGATGCAAACCGCTCAGAGACTTGCGTCACCTTTATCCTCACGCTCTGGCCCTGCTTTGTGCCAGCGACAAAGACCACAAATCCGTCGATCTTGGCAATGCCCTCTCCGCGCCTGCTCGTGTCGGAGATAGTAACATCGTACTCCTTACCGACCTCGACTGGCTTGTTGAAGGAACCGGATCGTCCTCCGAAACCTCCTCGATTGCCATACCCTCCTCGTTGTCCGAAACTCATTTTCTTTCACACATCCTACCGATAGTTCTTCCGATAGGGAAGCGCTGGCGGCGAGGTAATTAAAGGGGCGCAATTGAGATCCCGTCCATCTCTGTTCGTGCCCTCACGGGACGAAGTGTAGGAGGTAGTGGCACAACGAAAAGTGGGCATAGCGCTCTCTTCCCCCGGCAGGCCTAGCCCGGTGATTTCTCACGGATTTCAAACTGGCAGTAGGCGTCGCCGATCGAGACGCACTTCGTCTCCTCGCACTCGATGGGCCTGCCAGTCATCGTCTGTAGAGATCCTACTACGTGCCCTCTGACGAAATCGGCTTTTGGTGTTTCGGACGACGTACCGCCTACGCATTCGAAGCAGTCATACATCCTTGCAGTCACGCGGAGCGGCTGTGCCGAATAGTTGACTAGTTCGACACGACCCCAGCCATGGGCCCCGTAGAGCGATACCATGTCTGGAAATCTTCGTCCGAAGTTCTCCCTTCCGATTACTCCCCAGAAGTGTTTCCCTGCCTCGATTCCACTGGCGACGCCCTGTTCGTAGACCATGACTCTCCCTCCTGAGCCGAAGACGGACAACATGTAGTCGAACATTCCCCTGAGGTCTTTTCTGCCCAAGACCATGGCCTGTTCGCCCGTGCTCAAACGGAGAGGATAATGGAGGGTGCCCACAACCATCCCTTCCCTTCCCTCCCTGATGGCGGTCTTCACGACACCGGGGGACTCTTCGAGGGACTCCTGCATCTTCTTCAATCCCCGCCAATCGTCTCCTTCTTCAGCGAAGAAGGACCACTCAGCGAGGTCGGTGCCCGGAAGGCTCGTGGAAGATGTCGCGACAAGATTCTCACCACTACGCGTCAGCTGACCCGCTGCCGCAGCCAGAGTACCGGGGACGTCCCTCAGCCAGAAGCTACCCTGTAGGACCTTCCGACGCGGGGAGAGATGATACACCATGATCACTTTTGGCGGAAGGGCGTCGACGGGCGCGATCTCTGTTTCCGTGCGAGGAGCCACACTGACAGTGACCCTCTACACGTAATGAGCTATCCTATCTCTCACGGGAGTCAGAGCCAGGTCGTCTTACAACAGGCAGGGTGCGTTGAAGAACCGTGGTCCCTTCGGAGCTACAAATCGAAATACAGATAGAACTCGTAGGGATGGGGACGAGCCGATACCGCACTGTAGGCCTCCATCTCCAGTTCCATCATCACTTCGACCAGGTCCTTCGGGAATATGCCCTCCAGGAACGCCGAGTCGCTCTTGAGGCTCTCCACGGCCTCCTTCAAACTCCCCGGCAGCTCCCCCACGTTCATCTCTCTCCTCTTTTCAGGGGAGAGTTTGTAGATGTCCTCGTCCACCGGGTCACCTGGCTCAGTCTTCCTCCTCATCCCGTCGAGGCCCGCCGCAGTTATGGCAGCGAAGGCCAGGTACGGGTTGCAGGACGGGTCGGGGGTCCGGAACTCCACCCTCTTCGCCCCCTCTGAGCCCTTCTCATAGGCCGGAATCCTAACGTTCGCCGACCTGTTCATCTTGCTCCATGCGATGTACACCGGGGCCTCGTACCCGGGGACCAGCCTGTGGTAGGAGTTGGTGGTAGGGTCCACGATGGCGCAGAGCGCCCTGCTGTGCTCCATTATCCCGCCGATGTAGTAGCGTGCAGCCTGGCTGAGCTCGGCGTAGGCTTCGTCTGGGTCGAAGAACGCGTTCTTACCGCTTCTCCATAGGCTCGAGTGGATGTGCATCCCTACCGCGTTGTCCCCGAAGATGGGCTTGGGCATGGTCGTGGCGATAAGTCCCATCTTGGACGCAACGTTCTTGGTGACGAACTTGTAGGTCATGGCGCTGTCCGCCATGGTCACGAGCTCGTCCCGGTAGACGTCTATCTCGCACTGTCCCGCCGTCGCCACCTCGTGGTGGTGAGCGTTGCTTAGGATCCCGAAACCGTCCCTCATGTAGTTGACGCAGACGCTCCTATAGTCGCTCAGCGTGTCGACTGGCTGCGCCGGGTAGTACCCGTCCTTGAACCTGATGGGGAAGTTAGTCCCCCTTGCCTCGTTGGCGGACTCCCGCGAAGTAATCTTGAATCCAGACGCGAACGGGTTGTTCGCTTCCCAGGTCGCGCTGTCGAAGACGAAGAACTCCACTTCCGGGCCCCAGAGCGAATCGGTGAAGCCTGCCTCCCTGATCTTGGCCTCGGCATTCTGAGCCACGTGTCTTGGGTCTCTGCTGAATCTGCCGGCCCCGTAGCCCGAACGCACATCGCAGATCAACCGTGCGGTTTTCACGCTGTCCTCTATCCACGGGACCACCCCGAATGTGGAAGGGTCGGGGACTAGGAGCATGTCAGACTCATGGATGTCGACGAATCCCCGTACTGAAGATCCGTCCAGCTTCGCCACGCCATCTGAGAACATCTGTTCACTCATCATCTCGGATGGGAGGGTCACGTGTCTCAGACGGCCGGGGACGTCGGTGAACTGAAGGTCTACGAACTTCACTGACTGGCCCTGGACCTGGTCGAGGACCTCGCCCGCACGGAAAGTCCTCTTAACGAACTTCCCATCTTCGGTTATCTTGAACGTCAAGCGCAGTGGGATTGTTAATAGCGGATATAAGAGTCATGAGGCCTTGGCTGGACGTATGAACGCCGATGCCCTGGTCGAAATCGCGACCACCCACGCAGGTCTGACCACCACGAAGGAAGGCTTCCAGCTGCCTCTTCACGTTTAAATGCGCGGCGCCCTCTCGACGGCCGAAACCCCAGTTGACAAAGATCAGAGTCAAGCTTGGCCAAGCAGAGGCCGAAGTCGAAGCTGACCAGGAACACCTGCGAGAGGCAATTGACCTCGTCCCAGAGCTCGCCGCCAAGCTCCCAGTGGCCGCTAGTCATGAATCCGAGGGCCTCAGGGCGCGGCTGGTGGACCAGACGACTGCAGTTCGGGATGTCAGCACCCCCGCTGAGATGCCCGTCGTGGCGCTCGAAAAGGGCGATTCGCTGGCCGACGTCATAGGGAAGTTCTTCGCGGACCCCTGGGGGAGGGAAAGGAGGAAGCTCTCCGACGTAAGGGAGGCTCTCCGAGGGTACGGGCTGAACTACCCAAAGCAATCAGTCGCCGTCGCGCTCCTGAGGCTTGCCAAGACCACCCGCATCAGGCGGTTCAAGGCGGAAGACGGCGAGTTCGTCTACACCTCCTCTGCTATGCTGATGGCGCCCGTCTCCCAAGCCAGGCAGGAGGAGACGCTCGGCGACCTTGCGTCTCCGCAGCCAAACTAAATTAACGAGTCCCAGACCCTGTGCGCGGCGGAGTGATTCTGCAACTTGTCCTCAGATAGAGAGCTGTCCATCATCGTCAGCTACGGCGATTCTAAGGTCGAGTTCGCGGGTTCCCCCGAGGTCGTGATGAGATCTCTCCACGAATTCGTTTCGAAGGTGATCCCCAACATGGACCTGGCGCGCACCATCAGCGTCAACTACTCGCTGAACGACCTCATCCAGATGTTCAAGGACTACGTAAGGGTGACGCCCGAAGGTCCGAGGGTCTGGACCCAGGACAAGAAACTAAGCGACAGAGACGTAATACAGCTACAGCTTGTCGCGGCCAGGATCGCGAGCCTTAGCGGCAAGGCCTCCTCCGACGCGATGGGGGTTGCCGAGATCGAGACGGCGACGGGCCTCTACCCAAAGACCATCAGCTCCAGGCTCAGCGAACTCACGAAGTCGGCGCTGGTCGAGAGGGTGGATTCGGATTCGGGTGGGAAGTACAGAATCGCGACGGTCGGGGTGAATCGGCTGGCGCAGCAGCTGTCGAAGAAATTCAAATCATCCTAGAACGGCCTCTCAGGATTCCGGTACGATGGACTGGGCTACTACTCTGGGCCGGAGTTTCCACGGCTCCCTTCGCTCGATTTGGTCTGCTTTCCGAACGGATACTTCTGTATGTACCTGTAGTTCCTCATGCTGCCGTCTCTGAAGAGTGTCGCTTCCCTTACGAGGTCCACCAGCGTGTGGGCCACCGCAGTCCTGTCGTAGTGGTAGCCCCGCCTGCTCATCTCGTCGTGGACCTCGGAGAGGGCCTTGGGGGACTCAAACCAGCCCTCCCTCCACATAGTGACCAGCAGCCCCCGGCAGGTCTCGAACCTCCTCTTGTCAGGCTCCGCCTCCTGAGAATCCACGAGCGCTGGCTCCTTGGATGCCATCCCTGCAAGCACGCTCTCGACCGCCTGCTGGACCCTGTCCTCTGGGGAAGTAATCTCAATCTCCCAGGCTCCCCGCTTCAGCCTGACGGTCACGCTGGGTTGACCCTGATGCTCGCTCACCGGGAGGCGCCTCGCCGTCTATTGTTGTTGGCCAAGATGCGCAAGTCTTATTAACCTACCGTGCCATGGCATTGGTGGCCAACATGCCCAACAGTATATTAAGCCTTCCCGACAGTGACCAACCAGACCCACTGGACTCCCTCGCGCAGGAGTTCAAGCAGGGCTTTGAAGAGCTTGCGGGGAACGCCGAACGGGAGCTCACAGGCAAACACTTCGTATTCAGCAGATACGGGAGGGAACTGTATCCGTACTTCGAAGAGACAGACGCTACCCTGGTCCCTGGGTGCATAATTCCCATCAAAGAAGGGCGACCGGTGGCGTCCGTCGATTCCACGTGCGTACTGTTGGGAGAAACGCAGGAAGGGGCCCTCTACGCAGCCCGGACGGCCATCGGGATCTCGTTCGAGGGCTCCCTCAGGCGGTTCTTCAGGCTCGGCCCCATCCTGGTCTACGCTTCCGAGTCGGGCCTCGCGGGACTGAAATCGCATCTCTCTGCCCCTGAATTCGCGATGCTGCTTTCAGACCACTCGGTCGCCGAGCGGATAATCCGCAACACAGTCGAGAGGCGGGTCCTGGACTCGCTCATGGCCAGCGACGAGGAGGCCATCGTGATGGCCGACGGCTCTCTGAAGCACCCCCTGGGGCAGTTCACATCCTCCATCCCGAAGCCCGCCAACGAGGCCAGCTGCCTCGTGGGCTTCTCGAAGTCCAGCAACTTGATCTTCTCCGAGGGCGCCGTGAGCTCCCTTTCCCGGTCGAAGAGCGCCGCCTACTACAAACTCGACGACGGGCCTGTGAAGACTGTGCTCGCCAAGTTCACCCAGGATGGCCTCGTCTTTCGGCTGGACGTGGCAGAAGGAGTCGACCCGGTCGAGACCACACTTGGAAGGATCCTTTGGAACGACGCGTTCGCTTCCGGCTACCCAGATTCCCTCAAGGTCGCGCACCACCTTTCCATCTTCTCTCACGCAGAGGACCAGGCATTGAAGGCCTACGTCACGAAGCGCTTCAGGCTGCGCCAGCTGCCGACCTTCTCCCTTCGAACCATAGCTCTCGGGAGCTTCAAGGGGGGCGGCTAGGCTGAAGGTGCTCCGGAAGGAGTCGAACGACATCCTCGTCATCGCATCCCCCAGGGAGCACGTCCGCGTGGGTGACTACCTTGTCGCCGCGGAGGAGCACAAGAGCCTGGTGTTGCAGGTCTACGATGAAAGGTACCTGGATGTCGAGGGGATCGAAGAGGAGATCGCCAGGGAGGAGATCCTATCTGCCTCCGCCCCCGGTACCACCTCGGACCCGACCGACCTGACCACAATATCGACCCTCATCAGGGACATGCGCATCCTGCTCTGCAAGGCCCGGGGCACGATTTCGAACGGCAAGCTGACCCCCCGCATAGACTGGATGCCCTCCCGGACCAGCTCCAAGGTCGCAAGGCTGATGGTCGACGAGCTCTCGGAGGCCCTGACCCCCCTTGGACAGAGGAGGATCAAGATCGGAAGCGTCGACTCAGACTCGGGTTTCTCCATATCAGCCGAGTCCCTCGACGGGAGGATTACGGTGATAACGGGCCGAAAGGAGTCTGGGAAGTCCCATCTCGCGAAGATGCTTCTGAGGGGGCTCCTGGAGCACGGCGCCTACTCGGTGGTTTTCGACCTCAACGACGAGTACGGGACCATCGGCCATCGCGAGGACGGGAGCAAGATCCCGATCGCAGGGAAGGTGAAGGTGATGAGGCCTGGGCGCGACCTGAAGTTCTCTCTGGCTACCATAGGCCTCCGCTCCATCACCAACCTCCTTTCCCATTCCCTCGACATGCCGGGCACATCGCTCAGAGAGTTCGTGAAGATCTGGGAGCAGCTAGAAGAACGCGGCGAACTGACACTCGCCTCCCTGGAGGCAGCCATCCACCAGTGGCGGTGCAACGAGTTCGTGCGGGACGCCCTCTTCGCGAGGTATCACACCATCGCCTCGTGCGGCCTCTTCACCGACTCCCCCCAGCAGCAGTTCGACCTCCAGGAGTTCTTCACGCCCAACCGAGGTGGGGGGTCGCTGGTGGTGACTCTGAGCGGCGTCTCGCCCCTGAACCGCAGGATGGTGGTTGAGCTCATGCTCTCGAAGCTTGTGGAGTTGCTCGAGAGAAGGAGAATACCTCCAATCTTCCTCTTCGCCGAAGAAGCCCATCTCTACCTCCGCGAGACCTACTGGGAAGACCTGATAACGAGGATGCGGCACTTCGGGGTCTTCACAGTCTTCGTGACCAACCAACCCGACGCCATAGACCAGAAGATATACAGACAGGTGGACAACATATTCCTCTACAACTTCAGCAACGACTCGGACCTCAACCTCGTGTCCCAGGCCTCCATGGTGGACGCGGACACGGTCAGGGCCATCGTGAGGACACTGCCGCCTAGGATGTGCCTCCTTCTGGGCTACGCAGTGAGGAACCTTCCCATAGTGGTGAGCATCGACCCGTTCGATTCGCCAGCGAGCGGGACAACCCGCCGGTTTTTCGAGGAAACCGTCGAGCTGAACGCGTTCAGCCAGACTGCCTAACGGACCGCCCTGACCTGAGTCCCTAGGCAACTGGCATGGCGACGAGGAATGAGCCGGCCCTGATGGTCACGCTCCCGCAGTTGTTTGGATGATAGGGCCCCCCGACCCTTCTTAGCCTTCTTCACAGCGTCCACCGCCCCCTCTCTTGTTCTTAATCGCCTGTTAATTCTCGCCCTCTTCCCCCTATGCTTTGAATTGGCTATGTGAAAGCCCCGACCGTGAGGAGTGAGGGGCCTCGCCTCCGACCAGAGAAGACTCAATTATCAAAACGTGAGATTCTCAACCATGCCAAGAATTGGCGTTGTCAAACGGGTTCTCAGAGGGGTCCCGCCAGTCGGCGGTTGCCCAACAAGTCCATACCTGCGAAGGCATAGGACAAACGTAGACAAGAAACTCGGATTGATGTCTGCGTCAGACGTTGCTAAGGAGGTTCTGAAGGCGAGGAGAAAGTCGGGCAACGCGCCAAGTCGACTGTCTGCGTAAACGCGTATTTGTCAGATTCACTTACATTCCCAAGCGCCGCCCCCGTATAGTTGGTAAGTCTGGTATACGGGAGTGAAACCCGAATAGGAGATGGTGTGGACTGTTGGATTGTAGACTTCCCGGCATCCGAACAAGGCATAGGAGAGTGAAACTTGGGCCGTGAAAGTCGTGCCACTCAGAACCATGATTGGACTTGCTTCTCTGAGGGAAGAGGCATCTCCAGTGTAGGTCATGGCTGGTGCGAGGAAGAACAACAAGAGGGCGATTACGACGACCGCAATAGCCAACAGTTTCTGATTCCCAACCATGTCCAACCTTTTTGCGCCCATTACTGATTTAACCGTCTCGTCCCTCCTATTCCTCCGTTTTCGCGCTTTCGGGGTGAAGATGTGGCCAACGGAGGCCCCTTGAGGGCAAAAGGATTTGACGGCAGCCGCTTCAGACTGTGCCGTGAAGACCTTCGAGGTGATACTGGAGGTGCCGGAAGGATTTCAGCTGATACTCGGACAGGCCCACTTCATCAAGACCGTAGAAGACCTGTACGAGGCGCTTGCAACCTCCATGCCGGGCATCAAGTTCGGGGTCGCCTTCTGCGAGGCCTCAGGCAAGGCCCTGGTCAGGTCCGACGGGTCTGACGGTAGGTCGATCAGGCTGGCCAGAGAATGGGCGCTCAAGATCGGCGCGGGCCATTCCTTCGCCATCGTCCTCAACGGTGCGTTCCCTATCAACGTCCTCAACAGGGTCAAGGCCGTGGACGAGGTGGTTGGGGTCTACTGCGCTACCTCCAACGCAGTCACGGTACTGGTCGCCGAAACCAGGCAGGGGAGGGGAGTCCTGGGAGTGGTCGACGGGGTTGCACCCAGGGGGCACGAATCGAAGACCGACAGGCGGGAAAGGCATGCCCTCCTGCGAAAGATAGGGTACAAGCGATAGGATCCATTGCCGGAGGAGGCCACCTCCGGACTGGAGATTCCTTGCTTTCACCCTGCCGAGGGTGAGAAGTGAATATCATTTTCACATACCTCTCCGTCTGTTCAATGGATTTATTGTGGATTCGTTTATTACCCTGAGCTCACCTCAAAGGTCTGGTGAGTGCGCGAGTGTACACAAGCCAGGCCCAGAAACCGACGCCGTCCTGTGGTCTATGTGGCAGAAGCCTCGGTGTGGGGTTCTACTACGCCTGCCATGTCTGCGGTGCGACCTATTGCTATGCTCACAGTCCCCAGAAGTGCGACCACCACAAGATGCGTGGCCCCTCGCTCAAAGCCGTCCTTCCTAGCAAGGCGTAAAACCTGTTTCTTCCCCAGTATGTCGATTGAAGGTCTACCTGTCGGTGCCCATGATAGCAAACCGGGCACTCGGCCGTGCCCAGCTGATGGCCAAGGCGATTGTGGATTCCGGCCATGAAGTGAGTTCTCCTTGGGTCCTCGGGGCCCTGGAAAAGCCCAATCCTGCCGTACTCAACGTTTTCCACAGAGACAGGGAGGGGGCCGAGACCAGCGACGCCATCGTGGCAGACGTGACCGAACCGAGCATAGGCGTGGGCATGGAGATCATGGCTGCCTACAAGGCAAGAAAGCGCATTATCCTAGTTGCGAGGAGAGGTGCCGTCACCTCGAGGATGCTCGAGCACATGGACCGCAAGGAGACCGTCGAGTACACTTCCGACGAGGACCTATACGACAGGCTGGTCCGCGTCCTGCGCTAGGCAGGGAGCTTCCTCAATCTTCCAGATTCGTCCCGTCCTTGGTTGATTGGGGGGGAGTGCGTGAAGGCTCAAAGGGCGAGTCCAGTCTTCCCGCCCACAATCGATTTAACCGACTCACAGGCAAGCCGCCATGTCATGAAGAAAGAGGTACGATCACAGCGGGCCCCCGCTCCAGTCGGCCCCTATTCCCAGGCTGTCGACGCGGGCTCCGTCTACTGCGCAGGTCAGATTGGCACCAACCCTTCGACCGGACTGCTCGAAGTTGGGATCGCCGCCCAGACAAGGCGTGCGCTTCAGAACATCGACGAAGTGCTGATGGCAGCAGGGCTGACAATCAAGGACGTCGTGAAGACTTCGGTCTTTGTTGCAGACATGTCGGAGTACGCGCAGATGAACGAGGAGTACGCCAAGCACTTCTCCCCTCCCTACCCCGCGCGGACCACTGTCCAGGCGGCGGCGCTCCCCAGGGGCGCCAGAGTCGAAATCGACGCCATCGCGGTGCGCTAGGACTTCTGGTTCGGCGACCAGGACTTCCTGTAAGGCCCCCGTTTTCGCTTTCTGGCCTTCTTTCTCCCCTCGGCCCGCTTCAGGAGCTTGTCCTCCTCGGACTTCATTTGCTCATCTTTGAGTAGGCCACGATGCTAACCATCCCGGCTACGCGGAACGCGAACTCCCTGAAGATGTCCGCCTCAGGCGAACCAGGCCTCGCTGCAACGACGGGGACCCCCAAGTCGGACTGCTCCCTGACCGCAAGGACAAGCGGTATCTCCCCGAGGAAATCCACATTCTGCTGGGTAGCCATCTTCTTCCCTCCTCCACTCGAGAAGACGGGCGTCTTCTCCCCGCAGTGAGGACAGACGAAGTAGCTCATGTTCTCCACTACTCCGAGGATTGGCACGTTCAACCTCCGGAACATCGCCAGGGCCTTCGCCGCGATGCTGAGTGCGGCGTCCTGGGGGGTGGTGACGATTACTATCCCTCCCAGAGGGACCGTCTGCGCAAGGGTAAGGGAGCTATCCCCCGTCCCCGGAGGGAGATCGACCACAAGGTAGTCCAGGTCTCCCCACTCGACCTGGGTGAGGAGCTGCCTCACCGCTCCGGCCACCATGGGCCCCCTCCATATCACCGGAGTCTCGTCCTTGTAGAAGAACCCCAGCGAGGCGACCTTTACCCCGTGGGCTACCGGGGGGATGATCAAATCGTCCCTGACGTCCGCGCCGTCCTCCACCCCCATCATGTGCGGGATGTTGGGGCCGTACACGTCAGCGTCGAGCAGGCCCACCTTGGCCCCCGACCCCGCCAGGGCCACCGCAAGGTTGGTCGCAATCGTCGACTTCCCGACGCCTCCCTTCCCGCTTGCCACCGCGATGATGTTCTTGACCCCCTTCAGCATCTCTGACTGCGCGTAGTCCCGGGTTGCGAAGACTGTGGAACCCGTCTTCATCCGGACCGCACTCACGCCGGGCAGGGCTTTCACGGCGTCCCTGGCAGCCTCTTCGAGCCGATTCCTCAGCGGGCAGGCAGGGGTGGTCAGGTTCAGTGTGAACTCGACACTCCCTCCATCGACCTTGACGTCATCGATCATGTGAAGCGACACCACGTCCCTCCCGAGCTCGGGGTCCCTGACCTCAGCCAATGCCTTCAGCACGTCCTCTTTGGTGGGCAAGTCTGCTCCCGAGGGGATTTGCGGCGTATAAAATCTAACCCCTATACAGAGCATTTATCGCGCCCTTCGCGAGCGCCTCTAGGAGCAATTGAGCAGGGTAGAGATCTTCCCAGTCGGCGGGATCCCGGAAGTCAAGAAGGGCTCGGACATCGCCAATATGATCATGGAAGCGACCGCACGGGAGAGGCTGGCCCTCCAAGAGCACGACGTGGTGGTAGTCAAGCAGAAAGCAGTCTCCAAGGCCGAGGGGAGGGTCGTCGAGCTTCGCAGGGTCAAACCCGGGAGACGAGCGTCTGCGCTCGCCCGGGCCCAGGGCAAGGACCCAAGGCTCGTCGAGCTGGTCCTACGGGAATCGGTGCGCGTCGTTCGGGCCGGGCACGGGGTGATCATCACCGAGACAAGGCACGGGCTGGTCTGCGCGAATTCAGGGGTGGACCAGTCCAACGTCGGGAGGGGCTTCGCAGCCCTCCTTCCGGTGGACCCTGACCTGAGCGCCAGAAGGATAAGGCGAGGCCTGGAAGCCTCGACCGGCAAGAAACTCGCGGTCATCGTCTCCGACACCTTCGGAAGGCCATGGAGAAGGGGGCAGACCGACGTCGCCATCGGCTGTTCTGGCATCGAGCCCCTGGTCTCCTACAGGGGAAGGAAGGATGCTTTCGGCTACGAGCTCAGGGTGACCGAACCTGCCGTCGTGGACGAGTTGGCAGGGGCGGCCGAGCTCGCGGTGGGCAAACTCGAGAGGATCCCCGTGGCCGTGGTCCGAGGCGCCATCTACGCCCGGGGGGAAAGCGGGATAGGATCCCTGGTCATGAAGCGGGAAAGAGACCTTTTCAGGTGAACGGTTGAAGGTAGTAGCTATCGCCGGAGGGACAGGGTCAGCCAAGCTCATCCGGGGCCTCTCCTATCTCGGGCCAGACTTGACCGTGGTCGCGAACGTGGGCGACAATATCTGGATGCACGGCCTCTATGTATGCCCGGACTTGGACATCGCGCTGTACACGCTCGCCGGCATCGCTGACAAATCGCGCGGATGGGGGGTCGAGGGGGACACTTTCAATTCGCTCGCAGGGCTCAGGGCCCTGAACACGGAATCCTGGTTCGCACTGGGCGACAGGGACCTGGCCACCCACATCGTCCGCACCGCACTCCTTCGCTCAGGCGCGTCTCTGACTGAAGTGACCGAGAAGCTGCGGAGGGATCTCCATGCGACCTCCAGAGTCCTCCCGGCCACCGACGACCCTCTAGAAACCCACGTCAGGACGAAGAAGGGCCTCCTGCACCTGCAGGAGTTCTGGGTTCGCGAGGGCGGACGCCCGGGTGTCACCGGGGTGGAGTACCGGGGCGCCGCCAGATCGAGACCGAGCCCTCAGGTTGCTGATTCGATCAAAGGAGCGGACCGCATAGTCCTTTGCCCGGCGAACCCCGTCACCAGCATCGGACCCATCCTTGCCATCCCGGGATTCCCCAAGCTCCTTCAGGGAGCCCGCGCGAGGATCACCGCCCTCTCCCCAATGCTTGGGTCATCACCATTCAGCGGTCCGGCGGCGAAGCTGATGAAGGCTGCAGGACTTCGACCAAACTCTCTCGGGGTGGCAGTGAGGTATTCGGGCTTCCTGGACGCAATCCTGATCGACAGTAAAGACGCGGGCCTCGCTGAGGAGATTTCGAACCAGGGCGTGCAATGCCATCTTTCAGACATCAGGATGGCCGGCCCAGAAGACGAGACAAGGCTTGCCAGGGCGGTTCTGAGGGCTTGAATCCCCTCTCCGTCATCGTCCCTTTCAAGGCTGTGGACGGCAAGTCGCGTCTATCCTCGGACTTGAGCCCCGCAGACAGGCGAGCTCTGTCCGAACTCATGCTCCTTGACGTCCTCCGCGCGGTCAGGGGCGCTGGCCTGGTCGACCGATGCGTGGTTGTCTCCTCAGACCGGAGAGCTCTGTCCCTGGCTTCAAGGTCGGGGGCAACTCCGGCAAGGGAGACCTCCGACAAGGGGGTCGACGCCGCGGTCGAAAGGGGGATGAGGTTCCTCAAGGGTTGGGATCGCTTCCTCGTGCTCCCCTCCGACCTCCCCCTCCTGACGGCCCGGGAACTGGCCTCGGTCGCGAACCTGGGTTCCCGCTTCGACAGCGTGGTCTCTCCTTCCAAGTCCTTCGACGGCACCAACCTCCTCATCTTCTCGAGAAGTCCTCGCCTGGAATTGAGCTACGATTCGGACAGCTTCTGGAACCATGTCAGGGCCGTAGCTCGAAACAGCTCCACCCTGGCCGTCCACTGCAGCCGAGGCGTCCTCTTCGACGTCGACTCGCCGGGGGACCTGCGAGAACTCGCCGGGACGCGGATAAATACACGCTCCGTCGAATTTGCGCGAAAGAAGTTGAGCGCATGGGCCTCCTGATAGAGAATTGCAGCATCGGCGAGAGGAAACATGCTTCCGTTCTTGTTGAAGGCGCGCTTATCTCGAGGATATCCCAGGAGACTACGCCAGACGTGCCTGCAGGCACCATCAAGCTTGACGCGGGAGGGTCCACCCTGCTGCCGGGACTTGTCGATTCACACTGTCACCCCTTCGAATTCGGGTGGCTTAAGCGGAGCGTGGACCTCCGGGGCACCAGCAACGTCACCGGCATCAGACTAAGGCTCTTCGCGAAGATACAGCGAGCGCAGCCTGGTGAGTGGATCAGAGGCAAGGGTTGGGACCAGGAGGCCTTCCCCGAGGCTCGGATGCCAAGCCGCGTCGACATAGACGACCTGAGTCCCCGGAACCCCGTGGCCCTTTCACGGGTCTGCGGGCACATCGTCCTCCTGAATACGGTGGCCATAGAGACGCTATCCCTAGACGGAATCCAGGGTAGCGAGTACGAACGAGACTCTTCAGGCCGGCTCACGGGTATCCTCAAGGAAGGCGCCCAGGAGAAGGTCTTCGCAAGGATTCCAAGGAGCTCGCAGGACTGCGTCGCGGACCTCCTTTCCGCAGAGGGCGAAGCTGCGAAGTTTGGGCTGACCACCCTGCACACGATTGTGTCCGCGGACAGCTACGCCTCAGAGCTCGAGGCGATTGTTTCGTTGCTCTCTGCGGGCGCCCTCTCACTCAGGCATCGTTTGTACATCCCCGCTGAGGCCCTTGGATACGTCGCGGAGAAGAGAATCCGGGAGAAGCTCGACGACGACCAGGTCAGA
This sequence comes from Nitrososphaerota archaeon, assembly GCA_027887005.1. Classification (NCBI taxonomy): domain Archaea; kingdom Thermoproteati; phylum Nitrososphaerota; species Nitrososphaerota archaeon. Next base: position 370,028 of record JAPCJI010000001.1, on the reverse strand, counting down.
ATAAACGGGGTGAAGATCTACGCGGACGGCTCGCTCGGAGCAAGGACCGCGGCCCTCCGGGAGCCATATTCCGATGACCCGGGGAACACGGGCATCCTGAGGCACACGGCCGAGGAACTCGACGGATTGGTAGAGAGTGCAGACAACGGGGGCTACCAGGTGATAATCCACGCGATCGGCGACAGGGCGGTCGAGCAGGCCATAGGGTCCCTGACCAGGGTCGCCGGGAAGGGAAACCCCCGAAGGCACAGGATCGAACACGCCAGCCTGCTCCCGAAGGACCTTCGGGTCAGGATGGCCAGGGCTGGGATCAGGGCGACGGTACAGCCCCTCTTCATCACCTCCGACACCTGGGCACTGAAACGCCTCGGCGAGGAGAGGGTTAGGTACCTCTATCCCTTGAAGTCGATGCTCGGAGAGGGAATCGTGGCTTCAGGGAGCTCAGACGCGCCGGTGGAGTCGATGAGCCCCATGGTCGGCGCCTGGGCCGCCATGGCTAGAGGGGGGCTCGCCCCCGAGGAGAGCTTGTCCTTGGAGGAGGCCGTCCGGATATACACGGCCAACGGGGTGTCCAACGGGTTCGACGACCCCTGCCCGGGCCTCGCCGAGGGCATGGGAGCGAACCTGACGCTCCTCGATTCAGACATCGAAGGGATGCACCCGGCCATGGTCCGGAAGGTCGGAGTGGCCGCCACGGTCGTCGGCGGCATATTGGTCTACTCGTACCTTGGCTCGGAAAACTAGGCCTTCTGGAACTTCCCGGTCTTCCCGTCGTACCTGAGCAGGCCGCCGTATATGGCCCAGTGGATCAGGAGGGCTTTGATCAGCGCTTCGTTCAGCTCGGGCTGGTAGTGCCACTTGATGCCTATTTCCAGGAGCGAGTCCGTTACCAACCCCGCTGTCACATATCTCTCTCTCGACGCAAGGTCCAGCGCAGTGCGGAAGGGCTCAATCGCCGCCAGCCGGTCCTTCAGCATCCGTACTTTGTTCGTCGAAGTCTTCTGGAACCTGTGCCCGAGCTCGGTCAGATACACCACGCCTTTCTCCGTCCTCGTCAGGCCGAGCATCTCCGCTGTGTCTAGTATGGGGAGCAGGACCCCTATGTCCGCACCGAGTTCGTCAGCGAGGCGAGGCGCGTCGACCTTTGCGCCGAGGCTCCCAGCCACTTCCACCAGGCTGATGACCTGGCCAGCCCTCACGTTCCCCGGCATCACGAGCGCGACCGGCAAAGGCCTTCGAGGTTCGGCCAATTAGTTGTCCGCTCCCGGGGCGCCAGACCACGACTTAAGAAGACAATCTCGAGTCATGATAGGAGGGAGTACACCTTGTCCACAAGTGCGAAGAACTCCTCTGATTTCTTGTTCCTAGGCCTCGGAAGGTCGATCTTCAGTTCTCCCACCACATGGCCAGGACGCGAAGACAGGACGATCACCTTGTCCGCAAGCTCGATGATCTCCTCCACGTTGTGGCTCACCATTATCACAGTCTGAACCGAAGTTGTCGGATTGATCAAGAGGGAGTAGATCTCTTTCCTTAGCCTTTCAGCAGTGAGGTCGTCCAGGGAGCTGAACGGCTCGTCCATGAGCAGGACCTGCGGGTCTGTCGCGAGGGCCCTGGCCACGCCCACCCGCTGCTTCATGCCACCTGAGAGTTCACCCGGATAGACGTTCTCAAAGCCCATCAGCCCGGCGTTCTCGAGAGCCTTTTCGGCCTTCGCCTTCTTCTGCTCGTCCGTGAGGTCGCGGCGTGAGCTGAGGCCAAAGAGCACGTTTTCCAGAGCCGTCCTCCAGGGTAGCAGGACGAAGTTCTGGAAGACGAGTGTAAGTTCGCTGCGCGGACCGGTCACTTCAGAATCCATCACTTTCACCGCCCCCGAGGTCGGTTTGCTTAGCCCTCCGATGATCCTAAGGAGGGTAGATTTGCCGCATCCTGACGGCCCAGTGATCATGACGAACTCGTCCTTCCCCGCCGTGAAGCTGATGTCCACCAGTACTGGCAGTGGCTCCTTCTCCTTGTGGTAATCCAGGCTGACATGGTTCACGGTGACAACGGTCTGGCCAGTTGTGAGTTGAAGTGGTCCTTTTGACATTAGGTTCCCCCGCTCTTCCTAGCGGTTATACGTGTAACGCTTCGTAGCATGGTGGTAAATCCTCCTCCACACCGTCAGGTTGAACGCGACTATCAAGACGGTCATCGACATGACGGCGAGAGCCAGGGTGAGGTTGTCTGCTGGCTTTGCCGATGTTGCGAGGTCGATGGTCTTGCCTATTCCAGTAGGGACCTGGGTCAGGACTCGAGTGATCCCGGTTGCTGGGTCGGTCACCGTGAAGTATTCCGAGATTATTAGTGCGTTCCAGGCTCCGCCTATCGCGGTGATTGAGCCTGTAACGAAACCTGTGATCGCTCCGGGCAGATATACGTTCCGCCAGGCAGAGACTCGGCCGGTCTTGAAGACGTGCGGCAGGTCCTTGAGATCCGCTGGCAGTGTCCTCACCCCCGCCATTACATTGAAGATGACATACCAGATTATTGCGAGCATTATGATGATGGTGCTGACAGCTTCGGGGATCCCTCCGATCACGGGTATCAGTACGATGGCCGGCAAGAGAAGGGGGGCGGGTATGGAGGAGATGATTTCCAGAATAGGGGAGACCGAGTCATACAATTTGAAGTTCAGTGATATGACGATTCCCAAGGGCAATCCGATGGCGACGCAGAGCGCGTAGACATACCAGACTCTGAGGAACGAAGCGCCCAGGGCGTAAAGGACAGAGCCCTCATCTGAAAATATGGTCGCCAGACTCGGCAGGTTTCCGATGTTCAGCCCTCCTGAGCTCATGATCACGCTTACGATCAGGGCAAGGAAGAATCCGAGGAAAATGAGTATCGCATACTTCAATCCCTTCCTGAACCTCGAGATTGTAGACGTGAACCTGGTGACCCCCCGCCCCTGAGTTAGAAGAAAGAGCTTCGAGATGCTTCTTTGGTTGACCCAGGAGTAGACTTTCATGATCGGGTCTCTGTGCATCTCCCGTGGTTCCTCCATCATCTTGTATTTCTCCGACCAAAGGGCGAATTCCCTGATGAACAAGTACCTCCAGATGATTACGGCCGCGATGATCTCGGCGATCAACAGCGAATAATTCGCAGTGTCGAAGGGAATGGTGCTGGAGAACTGTTGCACTGCGACCCCTATGCCGTACGAGACAGGGACCGTCGAGGTGCCGTAGGATATTATTTCACTGGCTACAAGAAAGAACAGCCCTACGGCCCAGGAGGTCTGCGTGTTGTATGCTATCCGGCTCATGGAAGCCGGGATGTACATCGACCTCATCCTCTGCCAGAGGCTCGAATTGGTCAGGCTGAGGAGATCGGCGAAGTCCTGGGGTACTGCCTTGACAGCCTCGTAGACACCGAACGCAATGTTCCAGGACATGCTTGTGAAGATCAGGAGAACGACGGCGAGGTTTGCGCCCACTGCGTTTGGAAGAACCCCGTAGATTCCAAACACTATGAAAGGGAAGAATCCTAGTATGGGGATCGACTGGAAAATGTCCAAGAGTGGCAGAATAATCGATTCAGCCCTTCTGTTCCTTCCCGCAGCGATGCCAACGGCAAGTGCGAAAACGATGCTCAGGCCGAGGGCGACCATCATCCTCAGCCAGGATGCAACTACGTCTAGGGCGATGAGGCCAAATTCAAGAGACACTGAGGCTTCGAAGGGCGGCGCGACGCGCTGGCGTATTTACGGATTCTACTACCCGATGTAGGGGGTGCTCGAGCTGTCGAATTTTCTGATAGTCTCGTACTCGCCCTTGTCCCTGAACACTGCGTATTTCCCGAGGTCAGGGAAGAACTTGTTCAGCGGCATGACAGCCATCTCCCCTGCAGGATGCTTCCCGCCGAAGTACTCGCTTGCGATCTGCCTGCTAAGGTTCCTGACCTGCCTGTCGTCGGTGTAGCCAAGGCTGTGCAGGTATTCATGGAGCAGTATCATGAAGACGTAGGAGTTCCTCTTCACCCCCGACCTAGACAGCTTCTGCACTATCCTCAGCAGGTTTCTGTTCATGACTATGGCATTCGACCCCATCTCGTGGTACGCCCCCACCGAGTTTGGGATGTCTCCGAGAACCAGCGTCAGGCCCGCTCTGTGCATCCCGAGGCTCAACTCGGTGGCCGACTTCACCATCTCGAAGATGGCGTCGAACCCTTCGGTCGCAGCAAGTCGCCTCCGATTGGCAAGATTGCTCATCAAGGACATGAATCCTTCCTGGTAGTTAAATCCCGCTCTTGCTGTCGAGGACGAGTCTAGTCCAGCTTTTTCAGCCGGATTTCAAGGATTCCATTCGTGTAGCTCTTCTCGACGCTCGCGGGGTCCACATCCGGGAGGAATCGCTTCCTGACAACGAAGTCAGGCCCCCTTACCTCGACCTCGTCGGCGGAGACGGAGACATGCAGGTCCTCCTGCCAATAGCCGGGCGCATTGAGGATGAAAGTCACGCGCGAAGCGCTCTCCATGAGCTCGCCGTCATCTCTGCGCGCCAATCCCGACTTGGGGTCGACGTTTGGGTGTACAGGATGATTCATCATGCCTACGGCGTTTTCGATTAGCGCATCCAGTACTCTCTGAAAGGAGTCAGGATTCTCCAGAACCCTCGTCCCCCATTCCGCTCTCCAGGTTGTAAATCTCCACCCCAATGTCCTCCCACCTAAAGCGTCGCGCCAGGATCGGTTGCGTTTTGAGAAGAGAGCCCATGTTATTACGCAGATACTAACATGCATTGATATCGGCTATGGGTTGCGCTCCTTGACCCAGGCTGTCTGTTCTATTGACATAACCGAGGTTTATATTTGCGTTAGAATCGGCCATGCCTGTGCCCGTTATCTTCCGGGTCAAGCTGGGCAAGACCGGGAACAGCCTTAGGATTACGGTCCCCCAACCAGTCGTCGAAGGTTTTGGATGGAAGGAGAAGGACGAGATTGTTCTCTACGTCACCGAACAGGAAATCACCCTGCGAAGACTGAGGGACCAGGGCAATGATGAGAAACTGCGTCACCGACCACCTTCCTGACGAAGAAAAGCCTCCTCTGGAGCAACACTATGGGCCCAGTCCGACGCGCTGATGAGGCTTCTGAGCTAGTCCCCGATTGGGTCAGGCTCGAGACCTGGCTCGCTCGACGATTTCCTGCGAAATCTGAGCCCGTGTCTTGCCCTCGGTGAAGATTCCCAGTCTGCTGGCTGCTTCCAGCAATGCCTGGTCCGCTGTCATGTCCTGGCCAGTGTGCGTCGGGGTGGAGCCTTCCTTGGAGGCATCGTCGAACTCCTTCTTTGCCCGTCCCATCGCCCTTGCAAGGTCGGGGATCTTCTGCGGCCCCCAAAGGAAGATGACTACCACGATTATTCCGATAACGATTATTTGAAGCGGGTCTCCAAAGGCCAAGGCTGGTTCCAACCGCTCGGTCGGCCTATTTACGGTTTTGGAAGACGTACGCTAACGTTTTAACCCTCGCTGGAACGCGTTCGAACCTTGCCTCTCACGCGGACCATCGAGAACTACTGGCGGTTGACAAAGCCGCGGATATGGGGTCTCCTGGTCTTCACCGGTATTATCGCAATGCTCGTGTCCTACAAGGAGACCGTCGGGGCGGTCATCTCGCCCTCACTCATCCTGGTCTGCTTCGTCGCCCTGACCCTTGGGAGCGCTTCAGCAGACGTGCTGACCAATTACCACGATAGGGACATCGACAAGATGATGAAACGGACTATGAACAGGCCGATACCGAGCGGAGAGATCCTCCCGAGGAACGCCCTGGTCTACGGCCTGACCATGGCCAGCCTCTCCGTTCTGATCCCCCTCCTTCTGATCAACGAGGCTTCGGCAACGTTCATGCTGATCGGCCTCCTGGACAACGTCGTGGTCTACTCCTTGCTCCTGAAACGCAGGAGCTGGCTCAACATAATCCTCGGAGGCTTCTCAGGAGGAATGCCCGTGCTCGTCGGTTATGCTGCTGTCCCCGGTTCAAACCCCCTCTCTCCCATCGCCCTTTACATGTCCGCACTGGTTATGGTCTGGATACCGACCCACATCTGGAGCCTTGCCATCTTCAGCAGAGCCGACTACGAAGCCGCGAAGGTACCCATGCTCCCCGTCGTGTTCGGCGACAGGGTCGCGTCCGTCTGTGTGGCGGGCACGTCCGCGTTGCTCGGGGTCTTTTCACTCGCCCTCGTCTTCCTTCGGCCGAGCGTCATTTACGCGGCCTCGGCGGTCTTCCTGGGCGCGATAGTGCTGGCCTACAGCGCGAAACTGGCAGTCGACAGGAAGCGCGAGACGGCCTGGACTCTATTCAAGATAACAAGCCCCTACCTTACGCTCATCTTCATCGCGCTCGGCGTCGCAGTCTGGACCTAGGCGGCCCTGAAGCCGGCCTCGTGATGTAAGTTAGTTAATCACACAATAAACCACATTTGAGCACTTCTCTTGTAAGCAGGAGACGCTACCTTGGTTCAGAAGCAGAATGGAGTCCGTTCCGCAGCTGCGAAGGCCACTGGAAGTCATAGCCCGCGACCGCGAGTACTCTTTCCTTGCGAGTCTGCCGAAGAACAGCTCCTCGCTGGCTGCAAGGGCAGAGGAGGCGGGCGCCGATGCGATCATGATGAACGTAGACGGAGACGAGTCCTCATCCCCGAGCCATTACGGTAGCTACGACCTGCACGACGCCTACATCAAGGACGTGATCTCAACAGTCTCGGTCCCCTGCGGCCTCTTCATCGGAGGAGGAAAACAGCTCACCGAGGAATACTGGGAGAGGATCATGGGCACGTCCTTCGGGTTCGTCGAGATGTACGCCCACCTGATGCCGCTCTTTGTGCTCTCCGACGAGCGGGTAAAGAAGATCTGCGCGATTTCGACCGGCTACATCCTCGAACAGGTGAGCCAGCTCTCGCGGATGGAGGGCGTGGAAGCCATTGACATTGCCACGGTCCAGCCTCAGGCGAGAGGCACCCCGTTCACAGTCCTAGACTTTGCGACCGTAGGGGTCATTACCAACCTCTCCACAAAACCCGTTCTTCTTAGGACTCAGAAGAAGCTCACCCCTACTGACATCGGGAAGGTCGTCTCCCTCGGAGTGAAGGGCCTGGTCGTCGACCCATGCATTCTTTCAGGGACTGACGAAGCGTATAAGGACGAGCTGGCAAGCCTGAGCCCAAGGCGACACCCAGCTGAAGAACAGTAGCATCCAAGCAGTCGTCCTCGCTGGTCAAGGTAAAGGGGGAGTTCATTGACATCGGGGACAGGGCGTCATGCAATGATGCAAATGACCCGTTCCTCAAGAAGCTCGGTAAGGTCCTCTAGGCCTTGACCGTAGTAGTTTTCGAAGACGACGAGCTGGCAGGCTTCGGCCCGCTGGTCGCCATGAGGCACGCGAGCCAACTCGCCTGGGGCACCAGGACCCTCCTCGAGTCCATCCTCCTGCAGGTATCCGACCCCGCAGGCCACCATCTCTGGGGGAGGGAGGGCCTGGCCGATGTCGCCCGCGAGGAGCTCCGGACCAGCTACAACGAACCGGTCCACGGTCAGGTTCAATTCGTCAACGCCCTCGCGAGGCCGGGCAGGTCGCTCCGGTCCCTCTTTGAGAGGAAGGGGCCCTTTGCTGCCTTCTCGGGGGATCGCCTTGTCGCCGCGAGGAATGATGCTTCTTCCCTCCCACCCGGAGTCTTAGCCAGAGGCGGGGTGGCCAAGGCGATGAAGGGAGCCGAGAGGCTCGACGTCCCCTCCGAAAGCCTCCTGAGGGGCTACTGGGAGCTCGTCAAGAGCAACGGGCTTGCCATAGCGGAACAGGCGAAGCACTTTGAACACCCCCCTGCCCTACCCACCAACGCGGCCCTCAGGGGCCCTCCTTCGAACCTAAGACTCCATGGGGATGCTGAGGTGGAAGAGTTTGTCCACTTCGACGCCAGGAAGGGGCCGATCATGATCGAAGAAGGGGCACTGGTAGAGAGCTTCTCTCGAGTGACCGGGCCCTGCTATATCGGTCCGCGGACCAGGCTCTACTCCGCCCAGATAGGCGGCGGGACCTCGATTTTCGAAGGGTGCAGGGTCGGGGGACAGGTGGACAACTCGATATTGATGGCTCACACGAACAAGGCCCACCAGGGCTACGTGGGCGACTCTTACGTCGGCGAATGGGTCAACATCGGCGCAGGGAGCAACTTCAGCAACCTGAAGAACACCTACGGGAACGTCAGACTAGAGGTCGGGGGTGAGAAGGTGGATTCAGGGATGATGAAGGTCGGCCCGGCCGTCGGAGACCTAGGCAAACTTTCTATCGGGACCCTGGTCTACGCAGGCAAGACACTCGGCACCGGCTGCCAGCTGGCCGGGCTCGCCAGGACGAACGTTCCCAGCTTTACCTACCTGGCCCCGACAGGGAAGATGACAGAACTGCTGGTCGATTCGGTCGTGGAGACCCAGCGGCGCATGGTGGAGAGGCGCGGAAAGACGCTCACGAGGGCGGGAGAGGCGTTGCTCAGGACGACCTTTCGTCTCACCTCAGCCGAAAGGAAGAAGGCAGGGGTGCGGAAGGGGCGCCTTGCGTGAAGATTCGGTCACCGGCTGCCCGCCACCACAGCGTCGAGCTTAAAGCGGAAAGGGGCCGGGGTCTGCCACAATCGCAGCCCTCGTGAAGCCAATTGGACGACCCATTCTCCCCTGAGCATATCAAACGCGTCGACTCTCACCTGGTCCACAGGACCTACGAGCGATGGACTTCCCTGGCCAGAGAAGGGTTCAGGGTTGCCCCGTCCTTGCCCAGTGGCGGGCTGAGGAAGGGGTTCGTCCTAGGAATGGGGGGTTCGGCCGCTGGAGGGGACATAATCGCGAGCTGGCTGGCGGATAGGCCGGCGATAGGGGTCGGCGTGTTCAAGGGCCAACTCCCGACTGAAGACATGGACGATTCACTCGCGATTGCGGTTAGTGCGTCGGGTGAGACCGAAGAGACAATCGAGATGATGAAAACTGCGGTCAAGAAACATGCAACCGTTGTTTCCATTTCTTCGGGCGGGTCTCTGATGGAAGTGGCCAAGAAGCTCGGGGTGCCCCACATCAGGATGCCGGGGCTGGTTGCCCCCCGCTACGTCCTGCCGTACATAGTGTTCGCCTGTCTTTCGGTGATGAACTCTGCGCTCGACCTCAAATGCGAGGCGGATGCCGAAGAGGCGTTCAGGGGCATGGAGGCCGAAGGACGCACGGTCAGGGTTGGGTCCCCCCTGAAAGAGAACCCTTCGAAGGTCCTGGCTCTTTCGCTCGTAGACAGAACCCCAGTCATCTATGGATCGAAGTCCACCCGCGGAGCGGGGATACGCTTCAAGAACGTCCTCAACGAGAACGCAAAGGTCCACGCGCTCTACTACGGCATCCCCGACGCCTTTCACAACGACATCGAGGCCTGGGAAGACCCCCGGGGTGACTTCGAGCCCATCTTCCTCCGCCACTCCTCCGAGGAAAAGCGCGACAGGGTGAGGACCGACCTGATGGTCCGGATTCTGTCCAGCGCCGACAGGTCTCCAATCGAAGTCAGTGGAAGGCGGAGGGGGACGCTCTCAGAGCTTATCACTTTGGTCTACCGGCTGGACATGGCTTCGTACTACCTGGCACTCTGCCTAGGGAGAGACCCATTCCCCACGAAGCTCATCGACAGGCTGAAGCGGGCATCCTGACTAGCGGACTCCAACGAGCTGAGCGAGCTCCTTCCTGGAGCTGGCTCCGAGCACCTGGGCGGCGCTTTCAGGGGAAACCTCGCTCAGGTATATCCCCCCTCCCAGCTCCAGCCCGGACAGCTGGGGCTTGCGAGGGTACACCTCCATGTGCCAGTGGATCTGCTTCGTCGTCTTCTTCTCAGACGAACTGTGGAAGACCATGGTGAACGTCTGCGTGTCGAGCGCTTTGGACATCCCGCCGAGCGTCGACCTGAGCATCAGCGCCAGGTCCATCATCTCCTTCTGGGAAAGCTTGAGGATGCTGGTCATGTGCCTCTTCGGATAGATCCAGAACTCGAACGGATGGGTCGAGACCCAGGGCGCGAAGGATATGAAGAAGTCCGTCGCAAGTATCTGCCGGGGACCCCCGGTCTCGGTGCCGACCACCTGGCACATGGGGCAGACACCCAGGTCGTTGAGGGAAGTCTGGACGGTGTCCGCCTCCTCTTCGACCGTGGGCGGGACCCGGGGGGTGGTGACGATTTCTATGTGAGGGTGCACAGCGGTGGGGTTCCCTTCCTTCTCGGAGTTGACGTAGACGAGCACGTAGCTGACCCCCTTCTGTGAATAGAGCCACCTGACCTTGTCCTGGAGGGACGCCAAGATGCTGGTCCACTGCTCTATGTCTATCTTGGCGAAGGGCTGGTCGTGCTTGGGTGTGGCCACGAGGATGTAGTGGTAACCTACCGCAGGCTCGCTGTAGTGGGGTGCCTCGCCGTAGGACGGAGGGGCGCTCGGAGTGACGATCGGGTTCTTCGCGGGGAATATCCTCACCGCCCAGTTCTTGATGACATCCCCTTCAGAATCAGTCTGCTTGAGCAGGGTGTCCCCTCGCTTGACCAGGACGAGGTCGGCCGGCGGGGTCAACTCCTCGTTTCCCGGGCAGAAGTTGCACTTCTCTGCCCTCTGCGTGATGACCTGGCCCGGCTTGAGGCCGCGGTCTGGAAGGATGATGGAGAGTTTCTCCGTGAAGTAGTCCTTCCGTATCTCGACCATTAGCGCGGGCTAACGACCGGGACAGGATATTAGGGTTTAGCGAGTCCAGCCCGAAAGTATGATAATCCATGGCGACTCGTTGTCTCGCGCGGAAAGATGAAGATCGGTTATGTCCTGCTTGACGGCTGCGCCGACAGGCCCAATCCGAAACTCAACTTCACGACCCCGCTCGAGGCGGCTTTCACCCCGAACCTCGACGAGATCGCAAGCCGCTCAAGACTCGGAAGGGTGGTGACGGTCCGGAGAGGGGTCGCGCCTGAGTCCGACATCGCGGTCTTCAACATGCTTGGCTATTCGTTCGACCAGGGATACCCTGGTCGAGGGGTCGTGGAGGCCGTCGGGGCGGGCGTTGACCTCGAGCGAGGGGACCTGGCCCTGAGGGCGAACTTTGCGTCGGTGGTGGGGAGGCGCATCGTCGACCGGAGGGCGGGGAGAAACCTGACCGAAGCAGAGGCGCTCCGTCTCTCAGAGGACCTGAAGACCATCAAGCTGCGAGACGCGGAGTTCGAATTCAGACCAACCATCTCGTATAGGGGGGTCCTCGTCATCCGGTCGAGGGGTGGCCTTTCAGCCGGGATTACCAACACCGACCCCGCCTACGCGAAGGTGGGAGGCTTCGGAGCCGCGAGGCCGACGAAGACCAACGAGCGCGTCCTCGAATGCCGCCCGGAGTCGGATGACCCAGCCGCCAGACTGGCTGCGAGGCTAGTCAACGAGTTCACCGCCAAGAGCCTCGTCGTCCTCGCCTCGAGCGATGTCAACCGGGAGCGAAAGCGGGAAGGGAAGGTCCCCGCCAATGCCATCCTTCTCCGCGACGCGGGGGACCACGTCCCCCAGGTCGAACCCTTCGAGACGAAGTACGGCATGAAGGGAACGGCAGTCGTCGAGATGCCAGCTGAGGTGGGGATAGCCAGGATCCTGAGGATGAAGATGGTCGAGGTCGCCGACAGGAAGGACATCAGGGAAAAGGCATCACTCTTCACCAGGGAACTGCACGAGGGGACGGTGGTCTACGTGCACATCAAAGGGCCCGACGAGTTCGGGCATGACGGAGACGCGGTGGGCAAGAAGAAGAGCATCGAGGAAATCGACAGGGGTTTCTTTTCGACGGTGAAAGACGACGGATCAGACATCAGGCTCGGAGTCTCCTGCGACCATGCGACGCCCTGCACCATGATGATGCATTCGAGCGACCCCGTCCCACTCCTGATTACGGGAGGCCAGAAGAGGGATGCCAAGCGCTTCACTGAAAGGGGCGCGAGGAGGGGCTCCCTCGGGCTACTCCAAGGCAGGGATGTGCTGGCCAGGGTCGCGGAAGGTCCGTTCAGACGCCGTACTTCTTGAAGTGGCGGACTGAACCGACTGCGACGTCGATGGCCGCGTCGATGCCTGAGCCCAGCTTGAACTCGTTGGTCGCCCTATTGGCTACGACCGCGAAGACGGCGCCAGTCTGCAGGCCGAAGAGCCTTCCCAGAGTGAAGAGCGTGGCGGCCTCCATCTCGAAACAGAGCACGCGGGCCTGCTGCAGCCGCTTCGTAATCCCGGCGCTCTCGGGTGGGAAGTAGCCGCCGAAGCCCTTCCGTCCCTGGCCCACGTAGAAGGAATCGGTCGATGCCGCGATCCCGACGGTGCCCTGGACCTTGAGCTTCCTTGCCGCATGTGAAAGGGCCATTACGATGCCAGGGGTCGCTGCAGCCGGATATCCTCGCTGGACGTAGAGGGCGCTGGTCCCGTCCATCCTGACAGCAGCGTCCGCGATGATGACAGAACCGACCTTCGCCCTGCTCGTGATCGCTCCGCAGGTACCAACTCGGATCATAGTCCTGACGCCAAGCCTTGCCAACTCCTCCACGACAATCGCCGTGGCCGGACCTCCAATCCCAGTGCTTATCACGACGATTCGCTCCTTCCCCACGTAACCCCCGTAGGCCGTGAACTCTCTGTTCGAAGAGAGCTGCTCAGGGCGCGTGAGCCTCTGGGCTATCCTTGCGACTCTCGCCGGGTCTCCCGGAAGGAACGCGATGCTGCCGACCTGCCTCTTCTCGAGTCTGATGTGATACGGCCTCCCCTTTTCATCCAGGGGTTCTTGAGTCACTTAGTTCGGCACCCTCGACGAACACCAGAACTCGGACATTATCAATCGTTCGCCCTGCGGAAGTCACCGAGGGGAGACATAGCAGTTCCTGCACCGCGGTTCGTAGAGCTCCTTGCCCCCAACCACAATGACCGGAGAATCCTTCGGGGCCGGCTTCCCGCCTATGAGCCTCTGGGTCCTCGTCGCCTCTTGGCCGCAGACGACACACACTGCGCTGAGATACCTGACCCTGTCGGCCCTAGCCGCCAGCTCCATGGTTGACGGGAAGGGCTCGGCCCTGAAGTTCAGGTTGAGGCCGCAGGCGATGACCTTCTTCTTGTCGGCCAGCCTGTCCAGAAGTCCCACGATCTCCTCGGGGAAGAAGTTCACCTCGTCCACACCTATGGCGTCGAGGCCGTCAGGGCCGGCGAGCTCCTCTATCTTCTTCAGCCCGTGCGCGGAGGAGGCCACGGTGTAGGCGTCGTACCTCAGCCCGTTGTGAGTGACCACCTGGCGCGCGCTGTATCTCTTGTCGAAGGCTATCTTGAAGATGGCACCCTTCCTTTTGGCGTAGACCTCCCTCTCCACCAGCCTGATGAGCTCCGAGGTCTTGCCCGAGAACATTGGCCCGATGATGACTTCGAGGGTCAACTTGTCCCGCGCCCCGCCACCGTGGATTTATCGGTTACCCTGATCCTTGAGTGGCCCTACTGAAGTGGGCTCCCCTGCGAAACCCGCATGGTTCGAGTAGGCGTCTCGTTCGAATCCTTCTAGCCGGGGAGGCAATCCCCGTCCTCGTCGGGGAAGGGGCGCTCAACGTCCTGTACCTTCCGGGCGAATACGTAGGCCCCTTGCCCGAAAATCCTTTTCGCAGGATGGGCGGCCTCGATCCGCGGGCGGCATGCCAAAGCGACGACACTACGTCTACATCCTGACCTGCTCGGACGGGACGCTCTACACCGGGTACACAACCGACATGGAAAGGCGGCTTGAAGAGCACAACTCAGGGAACGGGGCCAGGTACACCCGCGGCCGAGGCCCCGTTGTGCTGTCCTACCTTGAAGAATCACGGAACAGGGGAGAAGCCCTTAGACGGGAACTCATGATAAAAAGGACGAGCAGGAGCACGAAGCTCCTTCTCTGCGGTCGGTACTCGCGAAAGTCCAGAAACAGCGTCCGCTAGCGAATACGATCCACCTGACGTTTCAATGGTGTCGCTGTTCTTACTTGCCGACGACTATTTCTATTGAGGAGACGTTTCTCTGCTCAGCGCCTTCGCCAACGACTTCGGTGTTTATGCCGATGTCCTTGACTCTGAACTGGCCGTTAGCGAGCCGCTTCGTGACGATCTCCGCCACGTCGACTGCTCTGCCGATGGCCATTCCCCTTGCCTTGACCACTATCTCACCGGCTTGAGTGAGCTGTATGAGCGCGCTCATCGCGTAGCTCATGACAGGCTTCTTGCCGACGAATATGTGGTTGGAAGGCGCCCTTTGCGAGGGCGCGCCTTGGGTTTGCATTGGTGCGCTTGGGGCTGGCATTGGTGCTGCCATTTGTTCCCCAGAGTGTTCCTCAGACTCGCCTGAGTCGGATTTCTTTCTTGTTGGCATGTGTCTGACCTTGTTTTCCACGGCCCCGACATCGGATATTTAATGCTATGGGGGCTGACGGTCGAAATCCTAGGAATATTCTGACCGGTCGACCCGGTTGTGGGCCTCCCCTGTCTGGAGGTACATTGAGACGTTCTTCGCGGCCGCCACTATAGGGCCGATCAGCTTCTCACCGAGGGGGAGCCCCGAGATGTGGAGTGTCCCAGCAAAGTTGGGTAGCTCCCAGGCCGTACTCTCGAAACTCTCCTTTCCTCTTTTCTTCCAGAACACGTCGGTCGCATACCTGCTCTCGGGCCGTTCTCTGAGCCACCTGATCAGGTCCGCCTCCCCTGCGAGCTCTCCCCTTCCGACGTTGACCATGCAGACGTGCTCTTTCGCCCTCGATAATATGTCGTAGCTGATCACGCCCCTGGTCGCCCCGGTCAGGGGAAGTGATATCACCACGGCATCTGCCAGGCCGATGACAGACCCGAGCTCCGCCAGGCCATGCTTCTCGTCGAAGAGCTCCGGGTTTGGGAACGACCTCGAGACCCCGATAGTTTTCATTCCGAGGGACTTCGAGAGCCTGGCGACTTCCGAGCCGATGGCTCCACACCCTAGGACTAGGAGAGTCCTCCCCCTGAGCGTTCTCGGGACGACCTGCTGTTTCCTTGCGTGGAGTCCCTTCGCAAGCCCGAGTAGGACCCCCCAGGCGTGCTCGGCCACCGGGCCGGTGTACGCTCCTGCGTTGGAGCACACGATGACACCATCTGCGAGCAGCGTGAAGTCCAAGCTATCGACCCCGGCTGACATGGTCTGGACCATCCTGAGCTTGGTCAACTTTGACAAAGTCTCTTTCCTCGCACGCGAAGGCCTGGTCATCAGGACCTCGCATCGGGCCAGGGCACCGTCGTCAGCCTCAAGCTCGAAGACATCGTAGTCTGAAAGGATCTTCCTGGCCTCGTCCGCCAGGCGTTCGGTTACGAATATCGCAATCCTCTGCATGTCTCGACCGGGGGTTACTTGGACAGGGCTTTTATCGGGATGTCCTGGGTGACTCCGTTCGGGAGAGACCTTCTGATCGATATCGGAAGGGCGTCTTCCTCCAGCTCTAACGTTGCTATCTCTATGGGCCCTCTGTAACGTCCCTCCATCGGAATAAAGGACGGCGCCCCCATGGCGATCTGCAGTGACCTTGCGCCAACAATCCTGGCCCTTTCAAACCTCGTGAGCTTCGGAGGACCTATCTTGACCTCAAAAGAAGCGATTGAGGGTTGCCTAGCCTTCTTCTGTATCTTAGTAGGTGACATCGAGGAGCCCCGGAGCGAATTTGCCCCTTCGCCGTCATCTGATAAGTCTTTTTCCGCGCGACCCACGAAAAGCGAATAAGGGCGACCGGCGGGGCTTGCTGAAGTGTCGTCCCCCGAGGCTCCAGCGGCATCAGTCTCCAAGGTCGAGTGCCTTGCCACAGTCCCCGGAAGAGGGGTCGCCAAAGTGTCTCTGTTCAAGCATCTCGCACCCCTCACGGTGAACGCGCTTCTCCGGGTGTTCCCCATCGACAGTCGGGTCAATGTCCAGCCGAGCCTCGTCGCTCTGTTCACTCCCATGCGGGTGGGCGTCGAAAAGGGGAGGACGTCCTACTCCCGAGGCGACGTCGCCTTCCTGCCTTCGGGGGGGCTCGTCTGCTTCTTCCTCAAAGACTCGCGCAGTGAAATGCCCCTCAATCCGATCGGGAAGGTCGAGGACGGGCTCTCAGCCCTCGAAGGAGTGAAGCGTGGGGACACGGTAAGGCTGGAAGCGGTCGCAGCCAGCCTTCAACCGTCCCAATAAGACGGCCAGTCATTCTTCCGGAATCCTGGATTCACAGACCTTCTTTCTGAAAATGCTTGATCCCAGGACCCAGTTACAGTGCCTCGCGAATGAAAACGACCGCCGCGAGTTCGAGATCAGCCGCGACTAGGCAGCTAGGCCGAAGCCATAGCCCAGACCGTGTGGCCGCTGAACCCGCCTGCCTTCCTTACGAGGTTCTTCGTCTCCATCTCGCGGAGGATGCCCGTCGCGATGGAAGCGTTGACCCCAAGGGCCCTCGATGCCGTATAGACTGTTATCGCCTTCAGTGGGGTGAGGCTCTTGAGCATCTCCTGCTCGCTCATCTTAGGTGGAAGGAACGGAAGTCGCTTCTGCTGCTGCTGAGGCGCAGCCTTCTGCTCCTTTCCCTTCTTCCCCTTGGTCGCAGCCCCTGACTGCTGCGCTGTCTCGTCTGAATCCTGGGACTTCTCCATGGAGGCCATGGATTTCTTCTTGACTCCTCCCAAGTGATTTCAGAACGCACCCGCCGACACTGGAAATAAGGCTTTCCGGTGCGGAACGGGAAAAGGGGTTTAAGCCTCCGATCCGCTCGACGGGCGCCTTGGATTACTCCGTCGTGGCCGAGTCCTACTCAAGGCTCGAGGGCATCTCTGGGAGGAACGAAATGACGCAAGTGCTGGCCTCTCTGCTGAAGGCGGTCCCCAGGGATGAGCTCGCCACGCTCGTCTACCTCACCCAGGGGAAGCTGAAGCCAGACTACGAAGGGGTGGAGCTGGGCCTGGCGGAGAAGATGGCCCTCAGGGCCATAGGGAAGGCTGGAGGCCTCTCTCCGAACTCAGTCTACCAGACCTATGTGAAGCTCGGAGACATTGGGGGAGCGGCCGAGAAACTGCTAGGAAACAGGCGCCAGGGGACCCTCTTTGCAGAAGGGCTGACACTGAAGAGGGTCTACTCCACCCTCCTGAGGATGGCTGGCCAGGGAGGTGCCGGGTCCGTCGAGGCCAAACAGCGCAAGCTGGTCAGCCTGCTAAACGACGCGTCCCCGCTCGAGGCGAAGTTCATCATGCGGACGGTGACTGGAGAGCTGAGGCTCGGGGTCGCAGACTACACAGTCCTGGACGCGGCTGCGGTCGCCTTCCTTGGCGGCAAGACGGAGAGGCCAAAACTCGAACGCGCCTACAACGTCCACCCAGACCTTGGCTTCATAGTGGAGAGCGTAGCGTCGAAGGGCCTGAAGGGGGTGGAGTCGATCCGGGTGGAGGTCGGGGTCCCCATCCGGCCGATGCTGGCGGAGAGGCTTCCGTCTGCCGAGGCGATAGTGAAGAAGATAGGGTCGAAGTCCGTGGTGGCCGAGTACAAGCTGGACGGAGAACGACTGCAGATACATAAGTCAGGCAACAGCGTTTCCCTGTTCTCAAGGAGGCTGGAGGTGATTACCGGGAACTACCCAGACGCAGTCGAGCTGGTGAAGACTCACGTCTCCGCGAAGTCAGCAATACTCGAGGCCGAGGTGGTCGCCATCAACGAGGACACCGGAGAATACCTTCCCTTCCAGGAACTCATGCACAGGCGTCGGAAGCACGGGGTCCAGCAGGCGGTCGAAGACTACCCCGTGGCCCTGAACTTCTTCGACATCCTTCTCGCCGGTTCGACGGATTACACGGGCAAGGCCTACACGGTGAGAAGGAGCAAGATGCTCGAGGTGGTCGAGGAAACCGAAAGGACTCGGCTCGTCCCCGCCCTGACCGCCTCAGACCCGGCAGACCTGGAGAGATTCATGGAAGAGGCCATCGAGAACGGCTGCGAAGGGCTGGTCGTCAAGGACCCGAAGTCGACCTATCGGGCAGGGGCAAGGGAGTTCGCATGGATCAAGCTGAAGAGGGAGTACAGGAGCGAGCTCACCGACACCATCGACCTTCCGATAATAGGGGCATTCCACGGAAAAGGAAGGCGCGCAGGGAACTACGGAACCTACCTTCTCGGCGCCTACGACGCGAAGAGGGGGGTCTACTCCAGCGTCGCCAAAGTCGGGACGGGCTTCTCCGACCAGGACCTCGCGGCTATCCCTAAGCTCCTGAAGCCCTTCGAGAGCCATGTCAAACCTCCGAACGTCGAGTCGAACATGGTCCCAGACGTCTGGTTCAGGCCGCAGCTGGTCATCGAAACGATCGCGTCGGAGCTGACCCTCTCTCCCATCCACACTGCGGCCCTCGGAAGGGTGAGGCCGGGCGCGGGCATATCACTGAGGTTTCCGAAGTTCACGGGAAGGGTGAGGGACGACAAGAGGCCGGAGGACGGGACCACAGTCGAGGAGATAGTCTCGATGTACAACGGCCAGCTGAAGAAGGTCGCCGCTACCTAGTCGGGGCGCCGAAGGCCCTGTCCCCCGCGTCTCCCAGACCGGGAACGATGTATCCATGGTCGTCGAGCTCCGGGTCGACGGCACAGGTGTAGAACTCAGCCTTGGGGAAGTGCTTCGCCACGTATTCGATGCCCTGCATCGCGGAGATGACCGAGAAGAACGCCAGCCGCTTCGGCTTCCCCATTTCCGCTACCTTCTTCGCAACCTCCACCAGGGTGTGACCGGTCGCAAGCATCGGGTCGGCTATTATCACGACGTCGTCCCGCCTTATCTCTGGGACCTTGGCGTACTGGACTTCTACGGGGAAGTTCGGGGCCCTTCCGCGCCAGGCGCTTATCACCCCGGTCCTGGCCATGGGCAGATTCTTGTACATCCCTTCGACAAAGGGAATCGCCGCCCTCAGGACGAGGATGATCACGACCTTGTCTTTCCCCTTTAGTCTCCTTCCAGAGGACTTGGCGAGGGGCGTCTGCAACTCGACCTGCTGGGTCTCCATGGTCCTAAGGAACTCATAGGCCATAAAGCGCCCCAATCGATATATCGCCTTCCTGAACGCCACCTGGTTCGTCTGCCTGTCCCGGGCGAGCGCCAGCTGCTCCATCACCATCGGATGGTCCATAACTGTGACCTTGGGCCGAGGCACTCCGTGCCTGGGTCGGCTCGCAACAGTATTTATGTCAGACCGCGGAGCATGCCTTCAAGTTTGAAGACTCTCAGGCTCGTCCTTGCCCTCGCGATTCTCCTCGCCTTCGCCGCCCAGGTCGCCCCCGCCCGCGCCCAGACCTGCACTTCCCAGAACGGATGGTACGTAGCCTCGCTCAACCAGAACATCGACCCTGGATCCGCAGACTTCCTAGCAACCGCGGTCAGCAACGCAAAGGCGGCTTGCGCCGGGCACTTCATCCTCGTCCTCCAGACGAACGGGGGTGACGGAGGAAGCATGGAGTCGATGGTAAACACTATCTCGTCCTACCAGCAGTGGGGAGGTAGCTTCGTTACCCTTGTCGCGCCCCAGGGCGCGTTCGCGTTTTCCGCAGGCTCGTACATCGCAGAGGCCTCTTCGAAGATATACATGGTCCCGGGGACGACGATAGGCTCCGCAACTCCGATTGTCTCGGGCATCCCGACCGGCGAGGAGAACTCGACCCTCAGCAAAGACATCTCGGCGTTCAAATCGTACATGCAGGCTCTGACCTCCGCCAACGGAAGGAACGCGACGGCCTCAGGCCAGATGGTCACTCCGGGCCACCACCAGTCCTACACCGCCTCTGAAGCACTGGCTGAGCACGTGATCGACGGAGTGCTGAACTCGACCTCCGTGTCAGGGGCCCTGGCGGAGCTTGGCGTGCCAACATCCATCGGCATCGACTCCCCCGGAATCAGGTCTACCCTGATCTCAATCCTGAGCGACCCCAACGTTTCTGGTCTCCTCTTCCTGGTGGGGGTCTTCGCTGTCCTCGCGGACATCTATCATCCCACCATCGTCCTCTCCATCGTCGGAGTCGTGATAATAGCGCTGGCCCTCCTCGGGCTGGGCGTCTTCGGCGCCTCGCCCCTGGCAGTATTCCTCATGATCGTGGGTGCTGCCTTTATCTTCCTGGAAGTGAAGACCCAACATGGAGTGAGCGCCGTGATAGGGGTCATCATCTTCGTGGTCGGCTTCCTCCTGGTCTTCGAGTTTCCTCCAGCCTCGGCGGCGAACCCGGCGCTTCCAGGGGTCAACTTCTCCGGCATCCCGAACATAACCTATGCGCTGATTGCAGCCCTGGCCGTCGGGATCGTGGTCGCGAGCCTCTACCTCCGCTCCATCAGAGAGGGTCTCATGAACAGGCCGAAGGTGAACGACCCGGCCGCGCGGATCGGGAAGGAAGGTGTCATGGAGACCGACCTTACGGCTGGCAAGAAGGGGGTAGCACTGGTCGGGGCAGAGCAGTGGAGCGTGACCTCCCAGCAGGACCTGAGGAAGGGGGACGCTGTAAAGGTTAAAGAAGTCAGAGGGCTCGAGCTGGTAGTAGAGAAGCTGGAAAGTTGATTCCCATCGCTTCGGACGTCCTGCAGACTACCAGTGACATCGTCTCATACGCCATCTACGCTCTGATAATCATAGTCGTCCTGGCGCTGATAGGTTCCACCATCAAGATAGTAAGGGAGTACGAGCGCCTCGTGGTCTTCCGGCTCGGCCGTCTCGTGGGGGCCCGGGGTCCTGGAGTTATCTTCGTCTTCCCGCTGGTCAACAGGGTGAACAAGATCGACCTCAGAGAGAGATACCTGGAGGTCCCTCACCAGACCTGCATCACCAAGGACAACGCCCCGACTGACATCGACTTCCTAATCTATTACAAGGTCACCGAGGCGACCCAGAGCGTCGTCCAGGTACAGAACTTCGAGGGGGCATCCATCGGGATCGCTACCACCACGCTTAGGGCAGTCGTCGGCGACATCCCTCTCGACGAGCTCCTTGCAAAGAGGGAGCAGATCAACCAGGTGCTCAGGACCAAGCTCGACGAAGTCACGGAGAGGTGGGGGATCAAGGTCACCAACGTCGAGATCAGGGAGATACGCCCGCCCCAGGACGTCCAGGAGGCGATGGTCAGGCAGATGTCGGCCGAGAGGACAAGGAGGGCCACCGTAACTGAGGCGGACGGGAAGAGAGAGGCTTCGATACTGGTCGCCGAAGGGGAAAAGAAATCCAACATCCTCCGGGCGGAAGGAGACAAACAGGCCTCGGTGCTAAGGGCGGAGGGATACGCAGGGGCACTCAACCAGATCTACGGGGCTGCCAAGGGGATAGATTCGAAGACGATGGTCCTACAGTACCTTGACACTCTGAAGGCCCTCGGGGCGAGCCCTTCCACGAAGTACATCTTCCCGATGGAGTTCACCAGCCTGCTGGCTCCGCTCAAGGAATATGCGCAGGAAAAGGACAAGAAATAGGCCAGATTATCTCAAAACGGTAAGAAACGGCCTCGGATTCTCAAATTCCTTCGATTGAAGGCCCAGTCTTATATCCCAAACCTTTCAAGCCTTGGTGCGAGCATCCTTTCATGTCCGGACCAGAGAGCGAAACCCAAGCCAGACGGCGGACAATTGTAGTTCTTCAGGACGAGATGAGGCGCGTACTCGACGCGACCCGCGTCCTCAACGACGAGTTCACCGGCCTCATCAAAGCGGACAAGATGCTTGTGGCTTCGTCGCTGGAGAGGGTCAAGAAGGCGGAGGAGGACGTGGTGATGCTCCGCAGCGCCCTGATCAGGGAGCTATCCCAGGTCGGTACCCTCCTCGTCAACAGGGAGGACCTGCTCCGCTGCGCGTTCGCTGTGGAGGACATCTTCGGGCACATAAGCGGGGTGGCCTTCAAGATGTCCCAGGTGTCGCGAAGCTCGGCCAAAGACAAGAAGTACAAGGAGTCCATCACCGAGCTCCTGGGGCTCCTCATCGACGGGATATCCAAGCTCAACGAAAGCATGAGGGCCCTATCCATCAACTCGGAGCAGACCATCCAGATGTCGGCCCAGGTCCAGAAGCTCGAGAGCTCCATCGACGCGACCTACCGGGAGTCGGTCGTCACCACCATGAAGGAGGCGACCAACGTCAAGGAGCTGATAGTGAACAAGGAGCTCCTCGAAGCCATCGAGAACTGCGCGGACGCGATGCTCCGCGCGGCCAACGCCAGCACGATTCTTGCGCTAGGTATGTAGCCATGCCCAAGCAGATGGCGAGGGGCAGGCTCTTCGAGAACAGGGTGGTCGTCTGGGAGGTCGAATCCTCCAGACGCCTCTTCAAGGAAGGCTACTACGGCAAGCCCTTGGGGATCCCGAAGCCAAAGGACTTCGAGTTCGAAGCCCCGCTGGTCCTGGACCTCATGGAGGGATACTACCTGGCCGCCAAGAAGTCCGTGGAGCTCGAAGACAACTCTGGCAAGAAGCTGACCCTGAAGCAGGTCCAGGATATCTGCGAGGCCTCCTACATTGACTTCGCGGAGAAGTTCATGGTCTACAGGAAGCTAAGGGAGTCGGGGTACGTCGTCACTCCGGGGATAAAGTTCGGCTCCGACTTCGCCGTCTACGAGCACGGCCCCGGGATCGACCACGCCCCCTACATCATCCAGGTCATGGCCCCCGAGGCCACCATGACCGCAACCTCCATGGTCCGCTCGGGGAGGCTGGCCACCACGGTAAGGAAGCAGTTCATCATCGCAATCCCGGACCGAGCGAAGAAGACCGTCGACTTCCTCAGGTATGACTGGTGGCGGGCCTAGGGTGGTCGAAGTGGAGGAGGAAGCGCCGGCGCCTAGTCCGAACGTTGAGACCATCGGTGCCGACTCTCTCGTCCTCGTCTACCGCGACAGAAGGAGGAGGTGGCTCATCAGACCCAGGGATACGCCGAAGCTCCACACCCACCTTGGGATCCTGGACATGTCGGCGCTCGTCGGCAGGGAGTATGGAATCAGCGTCACGACGACTCTGGGCGACTCGCTGACAATCCTCAGGCCCACCATCGAGGACCTGGTCATGAAGCTCGCCAGGAGCACTCAGGTCGTCTACCCGAAGGACCTCGGCCTCATGATAGTCAAGCTCGGCGTACATTCGGGGTCACGGATTATCGAGACAGGGACCGGAACCGGAGCCACCACCGCCCTCATGGCATACCTCGTCCAGCCGGCAGGGATGGTCTATACCTACGACATCAACCCCGGGTTCCAGGACGTGGCGAAGAAGAACATCGAGAAGGTTGGGCTCACTCCCTTCGTCACCTTCAAGGCCGGGGACTCGCGGCTTGGGTTCACCGAGAGGGGCATGGACGCAGGGGTGCTCGACGTGGGCGACCCCTGGGAAGTGGTCCACAGCATGAAGGAGAGCCTGAAACCCTCAGCCCCAATGGTTGCGATCACCCCGACCACGAACCAAGCCGAGAAGCTCGTGTCGAAGATGAAGGACGAGGGGTTCGTCTCCATCGAGACGGTGGAGATCCTCATGAGGCACCTCGAGGCCCGGGTGGGGATGACGAGGCCAGCCAACATCATGATAGGGCACACCGCCTACCTCACCTTCGGGCGAACCACAACGGGCAGCGCTGCCCCCTGAATGTTCCAGGACACACGACCGCTCCGCCCGCCGGCTCCGACAGAGTCGCCTCGAGGCTGAAAACAGTTTTAAGCCCATCGCGGTCGCGGAGGCCGTTTGATGAATAACAGGGGGACCAGAGACGACCTGTCCGCGCTCCTCTACCTAGTTCCATTCCTCGCCAGCGGGGTCTATGCTCTGTATCTCTGGATCGCAGGAGGCATTTCCGCTTATCTTCCGACCGGCGTCTACCTGACGGTAACAAGAGACCCATACGTGTTCGTGGCCGGCTCCCTCGCCGTCATGCTCGCAGTCACCCTGGACTTCACATCGGCAGACCCGGCCGAGAGGCCTGCGAGGCTGAACTCCCTTGGGAACACCCTGCAGTCGATGGGGGCCGCCAGCCTGGTCCTCGCACTCTTCTTCGCCTGGTACGCAAACGGCTTCCTGGATGTATCAGGTGCGGCGACTGATTTCATCCTGGGACGCTTTAGCCTGGTATTCCCTGCGGCCCTTGTCCTGTTGAGCTATCTCATCACAGCCCGGTTCAACCTCGCTTCCCTGAAGAACCCGAAGCCACTCGGCATTATCGCACTGCTCCTCGTGCCCGTTTCGGTCGACCTGATTGGAAAGAGGAACCTCTCCGTTGGATTGGGAACTGCCCTGATACTACTGATCATCGGGGTGGTGTTGCTCCTCAGAAGCACTGCGAAGAAAGCGGCTCCCGAGAAGAACTAGGGCTTCTCCTCCCCCTAACTTCCCTCAAGTAACACCTTAGAACCCCTCGCTGTCCTGCAGGTTCTACCCATCAGGTAGTCTTGCTTGGATCCGCCTCTCCTGACCGCCTTCGCCGGCATTGCCGCAGCCCTCTTCATCACCGAACTCACGGACAAGGACGCTCTGCTTCTGCTTGCCCTCGCTGGGAGGGAGAAGGCTTCGACGGTGTTCCTGGCGGGGGTGAGCGCGTTTGCCCTCACGACTGCGCTGTTCGTCACCGCAGGCAGCCTCATCACCCGGCTGGTCCCGATTGCATGGGTGAAATTCGCAGGGGGTACAATCATGATCGCCTACGCCCTGTGGGAAGCGCGGGGGCTTGTCGGGGAGAGGTTTGTCGAGAGAGAAGAGCGGGAAGTAGAGAAGAAAGCCGCAGGATGGAGGGTCTTCGTCTCCATGGTGGGCGCCCTCGTCATCCTGGACGTCGCGGGGGACGCGACGGAAGTGCTTACAATCGTGTTCGTCGCCCACTATTCCAATGCCCTCCTGGTCTTCGCAGGCGTTTGCACGGGGCTGATCTTGGCCACCGGGGTCGAGACGGCCCTCGGCAGCAGGCTCGGGAAGCTCCTGACCCCGGCGAGAATCCGAAACGTTTCGGTGGTCGTCTTCCTCATACTGGGCACGTTCATCATCCTCTCCGCCTTCACGTAACCCGAGGCAGGCATTCTCCCCGCTTGAGACGCCCGCTGAGGCTTCGCCTCAGCACTTCAAGGGCGCATATTCTTTAAGCCAGGTCGTCGGCGCGTAGGGCTGCATGTCTCAGGCGAGCCAAGAAGGTCTGACCGCGAAGAAGGGGACGGACTTCGACGAGTGGTACACTCAGGTCATCCTGAAGTCGGAGGTCGCAGACTACAGTCCGGTCTCGGGGTGCATGGTCTTCAGGCCCTCCGGTTACGCCATCTGGGAGAACATCCAGTCTGCCGCCGACGCGGAGTTCAAGCGGATCGGCATTCAGAATTCCTACTTTCCGCTCTTCATCCCGGAACGCCTGCTCAAGAAGGAGGCGGAGCACGTCAAGGGCTTCTCCCCCGAAGTGGCCTGGGTGACCCAGGCGGGGAAGTCCACTCTCGACGAGAGGCTTGCCGTAAGGCCGACCTCAGAGACCGTCATGTACGAGGTGGTGAAGCGCTGGATCAGGTCCTGGAGGGACCTGCCACTGAGGCTGAACCAGTGGAACAACGTCGTCAGGTGGGAGTTCAAGCACCCGACCCCCTTCCTTCGCTCGAGGGAGTTCCTCTGGAACGAAGGGCACACGATCTTCGCCACCAAGGAGGAGGCGGACGCTGAGAGGGACGAGATACTGGGCATTTACAGGATGGTCACCGAGGACTATCTTGCGCTCCCAGGGCTGGTTGGAAGGAAGACCGACTCCGAGAAGTTCGCAGGAGCCGAGGCGACCTACAGCATCGAGCATCTTCTGCCCGACGGCAAGGCGATTCAGGGTCCGGACTTCCACTCCGACGGTCAGAGGTTCTCGAAGGCCTTCGACATCGTGTTCGTCGACGAGGAAGGGGAGAAGCAGTTCGCATGGCAGAACACCTGGGCGATCTCGACGAGGGAGATCGGGGTCATGCTTGCCGTCCACAGCGACGACAAGGGCGCCGTCGTCCCACCGAAGCTCGCGGCCCTGCAGATCGTGGTGGTGCCCATAGTCAACGAGGAAAACAAGGAGTCGATCCTCAAGGAGGCAAAGGCCTTTTCCAAGGACCTCGCTGCCCGCTGGAGGACCAGGCTGGATGACCGAGACCACCTGACGCCGGGCAGGAAGTTCAACGAGTGGGAACTCAGGGGGGTCCCCCTGAGGATTGAATTCGGTCCGCGCGACCTCAAGGCAAAACAGGCCGTGCTCGTCAGACGGGACACCGGGGCCAAGCGGACCGTGGCTATCGACCTCCTCGGGAAGGAAGTGGACAAGGAGTTGGGAGACATCCAATCCAACCTCCTCGCCAGGGCGAGGGCGTTCCTGGAATCACACACAGTGGAGGCGGGTTCGATGGAGGAGCTCGAACGTCTCATTGCTGGAAAGGGAGGGATCGTGAGGGTCGCCTGGTGTGGAAAGAAGTCGTGCGAAGACAAGATGAAGGACAGAGCAGGAGGGAAGATCCTGAGCATCCCCCTCGACCAAAAGCCTCCTAAGGCGAAGTGTGTCTCGTGCGGGGAGAAGGCCGAGTCTACGGCCAATTACGCGAAGTCCTACTAGAAGGGCCTGACGAGAAGACGCCTTGGAGACCAGAGCGCCGGGGCGCGGCTTCCTGTCCGTCATAGGTGCGATAAACTGGGACGTCACAATCTTCGAAGATCGTTTCCCTCGAGTGGGAGAGGAGGTCCAAGCTAGACTCGTGGAGGAATACCCCGGCGGCAAGGGGGCGAACGTAGCCGTGGCGGCCGCGAGGGTCCTCGGCGCCGGACGGGTCAGCCTTGTCGGGGCCCTTGGCGATGACGACGTCTCTGAAAGGCAGCTTGCCGGGCTCCGCGCTGAAGGTGTTCTGACGGGCGGAGTGTCGACCCTGACGGGCAGCCGGTCGGGGATGGCGTACATAGTCGTCGACGAGAGGGGGAGGAAGACCATCCACACCCAATTCGGGGCCAACGGGGAGTTGACTCCCGCTCACCTTGCGAAGGAAAACGTGGCGAGGCTGGTCTCCAGAAGCTCGATGATAGTCGTTATGGACCCTCCCACGAGCGTGGCCCTCGCCGCGGTCAGCCGAGCCAAGGAGCGATGGTGCAGGGTCGTCTACAGCCCGGGGGTAAGGGCTCAGGAAGGGCTCAGGAGGATCGGGCCGGTGATCCGTCGGGCGGATATCCTGGTCGTGGACTCCAGCGAGCTGAAGAACCTGGCCGGCCTTGAGGCCGAAGACCCTTCCCTCGAGGCGCTCTCGAACGCCTTCCCCCGGGTGACCGTGGTGGTGACGCTCGGGGCAAAAGGATGCGTAGTCTCCAGGGGGACCGTCAAGACCGTGCTTGAGGGAGTCGACCTGGCCGCGCTCGGCCTCAGGGCGGTGAACAGCACCGGCTCCGGGGACGCGTTCCTCGGCGTTCTTGCGTCCTATCTCACTTGGGGCAAGACTGTGGAGGAGGCTGCCTCCTGGGCGAACCTCGCGGGGGCCCTGAAAGCCGCCAGGTACGAGACCCGGGGGAGCCCCGGTGCTAAGGAGCTGGAGGATTCGATGGGGGCACTGGGGGAGCTCAGACGACGGCCACGGGGCTCGCCAGGGAGTAGAGCCTCATAGCGCTGTCATCAACGCTCATGGGCAGGTCAACCTTTGCCAGGGCGATCATGTGAAGGGAGAGGGAAGACGCGGCGATTCCGAAGCAGGCGCTGCGGAGGAAGTCCCTGGTCTTCAGGTACCAGCTGACGGTGGCACCGCTCAAGATGTCCCCGGCCCCGGTGCTGTCGACCACCTGTGCGCGGGGGACCTTGATCTCGTAGATGCGTGCCCCGTCAAGGACGAAACAGGAGTCGGCCCCCTGGGTCACGACGGCCTTCCGAAGGCCTATGGCCGCGATCTTCTCGAGCGCTTCCTTCGGGTTCGCCTTCCCCGTCAGCGCCTCCGCTTCGCTCCGGTCCATCTTGATGGCGTCCACCTTCGAGAGTATGCTCTTGTCCTGGATGGGGGCGACGGACACGGTCCCCTTAGAATCGAAGCTCCTCACGAACCCCTGGGGGTCGAGGAAAGTGAAGTCGGAGCGCGCCGAAATCTCTGTCAACAGTGACGTGGACACCTCCCCTGCTATCGGGCTGACCAGGGCGGCGCTGAACCTTATGTTTGGAGGAATCTGTGAAACTGAAAGGTCCTCGCACCTGTGTACCAGGGTCAGGGTCCGGCTCCCCACGCCCTCGGCTATGCTGAACTTCGTTGTCGGCTTCAGGAAGCTCCTGTCACCCGCCCGCAGGGATATCCCGTTCCGCGCCAGCCACACCGCCTGCTCCTCGGGGAAGTCGTTCCCCACCCTGGTAAGGGGAGTCACGTCCAGGCCGAACCTGGAACAGATCAGACCAGCGTAGCAGGGGGGGCCCCCGACCGACGTTATCAGTCTCATGGGGAGCTGAATCGAGTCGATGGTGATGAATCCTGCGACCAGCACCTTCATTCCGAGGCCGCGTCAGCCGAACTCGTCTTAAGAATACTTCCGCCCATTCACACACAGAGCGCAATCGGCCGACTTTTTTCGTGGCTCGTTTAAATAACCAAACGCGAGGAGGGCTGCGAGAACAATTTGAACGTTCATTCTAGAAATGGGATTAGCACAACAATCGGCGTCTCAGTCATAATCGTCCTGTTGCTAGCTGCCGCAGTGGCGTATTACTTCATCTCCTCAACGGGCACAAAGACCACAACCACTCCAACCACCACCACGACCGCAGGACCGCTCCCCGGCAAGGGGATGTCCATCGGCGTAATCTTCGACGTCGGAGGGCTGGGTGACCGCGGCTTCAACGACCTGGCTTTCCAGGGAATGTCGCAGGCCAACACCACTCTTGGTGTCGACACCCACTATGTAGTGGCCGCCAGCTCCAACGACTACACCTCAGACTTTGAGGCTATCATAGCGAAGCACGTTAACCTCGTGGTCGGAGTCGGGTTCAACATGGACCCAACCATCGCCCAGGAAGCGGCGAAGTATCCGAACCAGAAGTTCGCCCAGGTCGACGGTGACATCTATAACCTGACGAACGTCATAGCAATCAAGTTCACCGAACACACTGGTAGCGCGATAGTAGGGGCGCTCTCGGTGGCCATGACGAACACGAACAAGATAGCATTCCTCGGCGGGGTACCCTTCTCGATCATCTACAAGTTCTGGAACGGTTGGAAGGCCGGCGCGGTATGGGCCTCCAACTATCTCCACAAGAACGTCACATTGCTCAAGCAGTTTGACAGCACAGACTTCAGTGTGGGCTTCAGCGATCCGGCTGGAGGCCAACGCATCACCCAATCATTCATCTCGCAGGGAGCTGACATAGTATTCATGGTCGCAGGCGGAACCGGCATCGGTGGACTCAAGGCCGTCGGGCAGTATGACATCCAGCAGGGCTGGAACTTCACATCTGCAAAGCCGCCAGTCTTCGGCATCGGAGTCGATGCGAACCAGGACTACTACGGAACCTACGGGTTCTTCGTCAAGAACTCCTCCACCTTCAGCGCGCCCTCCTTCGTCCTCACTTCTGAAATAAAGAAGGTGGACTTCGGAGTCTTCAAGGTCATGCAGTCGGTGGTATACGGCAATTACTCCAACTATTGGAACGACGCAGCCACGTTCGGCGGCGGCTACTTCAGCGGGTCCACGACCCTCTGCGGCACGACAGGCGACCAGCCCTGCCACGTGCGCAACGTACTGCAACTGGGCCTCGCCCAGGGCGCAGTCGGACCAACGCCCTTCCAGTACTCGAGCCAGTACCTTACACCAGCGGCCAAGAACATACTGACCCAGATCACGCGCGGCATCCTTAACGGAACCATCGTAATCCCAGAAAACTACAACGATTCCCCAACCTAGAACTAGGTGAGTAGATTGCTCACCTATTTCCCATTTTTGTGATTAACGTGCCCCAGACGATGGTCTCGATGTCTGGGATCAGGAAGGAGTTCCCCGGTGTCGTCGCGGTGGACGGCGTGGACTTCAGCGTCTCCAAGGGAGAGGTCATGGGCCTCCTTGGGGAAAATGGTGCTGGGAAGAGCACCCTCATGAGCGTCCTCTACGGGCTCTACCGGATGGACGGCGGCTCGATTTCAATCGACGGAGTCCCCGCGAAGATAAGAAGCTCTCGCGACGCGATATCCCTCGGCATCGGGATGGTCCACCAGGCTTTCACCCTGGTCCCGAACCTCACGGTAAGAGAGAACATCATCCTGGGCGCCGAGCCCTCGAGGCTGGGAATTCTAGACGCAGCCGGAGCGAACGCCAGGGTGACCAAGCTTGTTCAGGAGACCGGGCTCCCCATCGACCAGGACGAGCTCGTGGAGAACCTTCCCACGGGGTTCAAGCAGCGCGTCGAGATACTGAAGGCACTCTTCAGGGGAGCTAGGGTCCTTATCCTCGACGAGCCGACGGCCGTCCTCACCCCCCTCGAGGCGGATGAGCTCTTCAAGGCCGTGCGGAAGCTGGCGGGCGCCGGCACCACTGTCATCTTCATCACCCACAAACTGAAGGAGGTCATCGCCCTCTCCAACCGCATCACGGTCATGCGCAAGGGGAAGGTCGTTGGGACCATCGACACCAAGGACGCGGCCTTCGACATCCTCGCCAACATGATGGTGGGCAGGGACGTGGAGCGGAAGTTCAAGTTCGTCGACCGTCAGCCCGGGGAGGACCTGCTCGAAGTGAAAGACCTCGTGGTCTCGACCCCGAACAAGCCGAGGGCTGTCCAGAACTGCTCGTTCAAGGTGAGGGCGGGCGAGATCGTGGGCCTGGCAGGGGTTGAGGGGAACGGTCAGTCTGAGCTCATCGAGGCGATCACCGGCATGAACAGGCCCGTCTCGGGCACCATTTCGATCAACGGCCATAGCACCAACGCCCTCGCTCCGAAGCAGATCCTCGACCTCTCGGTGGGCCACGTCCCCGAGGACCGGGCCCTGAGCGGCCTCGTCCTGGACTTCTCGATAGCAGAGAACACAGTTCTGGGGCGGGTCGACGAGCCGCGCTTCTCAAGCTCGGGCCTCCTCTCCCTCGCGAAGGTCAGAGAGTTCGCCAGGGGAATCGTCAAGACTTTCAGCGTGGCCACCCCAGGGGTCGAAGTAAAAGCCAGGAACCTCTCGGGGGGCAACCAGCAAAAGGTGATAGTGGGGAGAGAGCTTTCGGGGGGCCCTCACCTCCTCATCGCCCACCAGCCCACCCGGGGCCTGGACGTGGCGAGCACCGAGTACATCCAGTCCCTCCTTGTCGAGGCCAGGAACGAGGGGAGGGGCGTCCTGCTGGTGAGCGCGGACTTTGACGAGACCCTCGACCTGAGCGACAGGATACTGGTGCTCTACGAGGGGAAGATAATCGGGGAGCTGGAACGCGGAGCGAGCATAGGAGACTTGGGCAAGCTACTGGGCGGGATAGCAGTCTGACCGCCCGGTCCGAGGGCCGGGTGGTCAAGGCCCTGAGGGCCAGCGTCCCCCAGGTCCTGGTCCTTCTGCTCGGTCTCCTCGCTGCCTCGATTCTGATGCTTATCGTGGGCTACAACCCCCTCGAGGTCTACGGGACCCTGGTGAACGGGGCGTTGGGCAACCGCGACGGTCAGTCCTACGTCCTGACCTACACCGGGACCCTGATCCTCTCGGCCCTCGCATTCCTGATCCCAGGCAAGGCGGGCATCTGGAACGTCGGTGCCCAGGGACAGATCTTCATGGCCGGGGCGGTGGCCACCATAGTCGCAGTAGTCTTCCCTCTCCCGTTCATTATCTGGCCCCTCGTTGCCGTCATGGCTGCCATGCTGGTGGGGGCGTTCTGGGCCTTCATCCCCGGAATCCTCGAAGCCTATCGCAACGCCTCGGCCATAGTGACCACGATCATGCTGAACTTCGTCGGCGAGGCGATTTCGGCTGCGCTCTTCCTCAGCATCATAGTGGACGCCCAGCCCAAGGCCCGGCTCTACAACACGGCCGCCATACCTCCCCTGGCCTCCATCCCCAGCCTTCCCTTCTTCACGACATCGATAATGATTATCGTCGCGGTTGTTGTCGCCATAGGGACTGAGTACTTCTTCCGGGGGACGACCCTAGGGTACAAGATCCGCGCTACCGGGTTGGGTCCGCACCCGGCCGAAGCCAAGGGGGTGAACCCGCGGAGGACCAAGGTCATCGCGATGGTCATCGGAGGCCTAGTCGCAGGACTGGCGGGGGCCGGGGACGTCCTGGCCGCTGGGCACTCGTGCGGGTCCTCGGCATGCTATCAGGTGGGGTTCGCCGCCGGATGGTTCGGCGGTGAGGGGTTCGCGGGAATCGCGGTTGCCCTGGTGGCGGCCTCGAACCCGATCGGTGCGATCTTCTCCGCCATCTTCTTCAGCGTCCTCGTGGCCGGGTCGGCCAGCGTGGGGGCGAGCGGCCTCAACGTCTACGTCATCTGGGCGATGCAGGGAATAATAATCGTCTTCATGTCGATGCCTCACATCAGCACCGTAATACTCAAGGCGGGCAGGAGAAGGAAATGGACCTAGCCCCGGTTCTCCTGGTCGCCGTCTTCGGGCTCCAGTACGCCACCACGATTTCAATCGCCGCCCAGGGGGAGCTGATTACTGAGAAATCGGGCATCCTGAACATAGGAATCGAGGGGGTCATGCTGATGGCATCCTTTACAGCCGCCCTCTCCAACGTCTACTTCCAGCTCATCCTCGGGATCGCGAACCCCTACCTGCCTCTGATCATTGGCGTCGCCACCGGCGTCGCAATGAACTTCGTCTTCGCGTTCCTTAGCACCAAAGCCCACGTGGACCAGGTTATCGCAGGCATCGGCATCAACATCTTCGCGCTGGGGATCATCTACGTTCTATCGGCCAAGCAGATACTTGGGTCGCGGATCAACGGCACAACGCCCGTCTCCAACACGATCCCCCCTGTCTTCGTGATCCACAACATCTCCTCCAACCTCTCCATCGGGATAAGCCCCCTGACCATACTGATGTTCGTCCTCCCACTCCTGACCTACCTCTTGCTTTCCAAGACCAAGTTCGGCCTCCACATCAGGGCCGTGGGGGAGAATCCCAAGGCCGCAGAGGTGGCAGGAATCGGGGTCGCCAGGACGAGGATTCTCGCCACGTCTCTGGGGGGGGTCCTCCTGGGCCTCGCGGGCTCCTACCTGACCGTGGACCTTTTCGACTCCTACACACGGAACGCGACCGCGGGAATCGGGTTCATCGCAATCGCAGCTGTGATAGCGGGCGGCTGGAACCCCACCTACGTACTGGCCACGGGGCTCATCTTCGGGGCGAGCATAGGCCTTACCACTGTTGTCGCGACCACCGGGCCTGTCTTCTTCCTCTTCAGCACGATACCCTACGTCCTCACGGTGGCGGTGCTGGCCATCGCTTCGAAGCGCCTGAGGCCCCCCACTGCCCTCGCGACCCCCTACAAGAAAGAATAACAACGGGGACATGTTTAAAGAGGCTCCAGCCTCCAAGAGCTTCAGAAGTCTTGACCAAGAAGAGAAAGAGCCGAGGACGGTCCAAGGGAGGGAAGGGGCGCGGAGGATTGATCTACTGCAGCAACTGCGGCGCTGCCGTTCCCCGAGACAAGGCGAAGAAGGTCACAACCCGGGTGTCGCTTGTCGAACCCACCCTGGCAAGGGAGCTGAGAGCGGCGGGCGCGTACATCGCCTCCCCCACCACCACGCGGTACTACTGCATTAGCTGCAGCGTCCACTACGGCATTGTAAAGGTCAGAGCGGCGTCAGAAAGACGAAACTGGTAGCCAGACTCTAGGGCGACTTCGATATCACGATAACGTTCACGAAGACCGGGTCTATCGGCTGTCCTGCGAATTTCAGTCCGTAGGCATAGGTGGGCACGTCTGCTATGGACTGGACTACGCTCCATCCAGAAACGACCTTCCCGAACACCGTGTAGTTTCCGTCAAGGCTGCGGTTGAGGGTGCTGTTTGACAGGTTGATGTAGAACTGCGAGGTGCCGCTGTTGTTCGCTTCCTTTCTGGCCATTCCTACGTAGCCCTGATAGTTGTGAAGCGAGCGGTCGATCTCAAGGGGGACGGTCTGGCTCGAACCCCCCACCCCCCAGGTCGACCTGTTTGTCAGCCCGCCCCTGGTGTTCGGGTCTCCAGTCTGGATCAGCAGGCCCGGGAATATCCGATGCCACACCTGGTCGTTGTAGAATCCAGAATCCGCGAGATTTACGAAGTTCGCCACGGTGGCTGGGGCGGCCGCCGGGAAGAGCTCGATCTCGAAGGACCCCTTGGTCGTGTAGACCGTGGCGTACTCTGGGGCAGGCTTGACGAAGTAGGTCTCGTAGGCAAACCAGGCAGAAGTGGCCAGGAGTACGGCTACGAGGACCGAAGCGACTCGCCGGCCGGTCACGACCCTCGTCTGCACCCTGTTCCTGGGCTTGTAGGACAACCCTCGGGAAGGGTCCCGCCGAGTTCGTTGAAATATCATTCGGTGAAGCCGGTCGATCCGGTCCGGTGCCTCTACTTCAGGCTCATCGCTCCCCTCGCCGTCCTCTCAAGGAAGGTGAAGAGAGCCAAGACCGCTACCAGCACCACGCCCCAGCCGACCAGGCCCAAAATGGACGAAACTGCGAGGACGAGCAGTCTCTCGCTCCGCTCCCCAATGCCGACCCCAGAAAGGCTCGTGCCTAGGGACTCCCCCCTCGCGCGCGAGTAGCTGACCAGCAGGCTGAACGACAGTGCGAGTACGACGGCGACGGGGCTCGCCAGGCCACCGGCGAGTATCCCCAGGAAGATTGCCACCTCAGACACGCGGTCAAGGGTCGAATCGAGGAACGCCCCTCTCTTCGACATCCTCTCGGTGAACCGAGCCACTGCTCCGTCGACTATGTCGAGGAACCCTGCCAGCAGGATAAGCAGCCCAGCGGTGAGCTCCCCCCTTTGGCCTGCGGTCCAGTAGGCGGCTGCGCAGATGAACGAGACGACCAGACCGACGGAGGTCCACCCCGTCGGGGAGAGGCCCAGGGTCGCGAAAGCCTTCCCGATCTCCCAGAAGTAGGTCTTGAGTCGCCCCCTCAGCCTGTCGAGCATCGGGGGAGAGCCCGACTGTGCAACGCTATAAATAGTGAAACACGCTCGGGAACATCCTTGGGCAAGATAGACAAGGGCGTGGGATGCAACGTGGGCGGCTGCTCCAATCCCGCCGTGCGCTCCCTGAGTCGTTCACAGATCGGCGGGAGCGGCCTCTCGGTCTCCGGAGAAGGGAGGAGGGTCTACCTGTGCCACGACCACTACAAGGTCTGGAAGAAGGCGACCAAGAAATCGAAGGACCTGGAAAGGGCCCGATGGTAATCAACAGGGTTTCGCGTTGAGGATCCTCCAGCTCCACGTAGACTTCATCGAATACGAGCCTATCAAGAAAGAAATCCCCGGAGCCGAGGAGGCGGAGAAGGGGAAGGTCAGGGAGGAGGATACGGTCGTCCTGTTCACCGCTGTGGAAAAGGGGGACGACGGAGAGGTAGCTGCGAAGGCAGTGGGGGAGCTCAAGGCCTTCCTGAAGAACCTCGGAGCGAACAGGGTGATGATCTATCCGTTCGCGCACCTGAGCAGCGACCTGGCAAGGCCTGCCGACGCCCTCCCCGTCCTCGAGGCGATGGAGAGGGAGGCGAAGAACGCCGGAATCGAGACGTCTAGGTCTCCCTTCGGCTGGAACAAGGCCTACCAGCTGAAGGTCAAAGGCCACCCCCTGGCGGAGATGTCTCGCAGTTACTCCAAGGGGGTGAAGCCCGCCCCCGAGCAGCAGAAGCCCCCCCATCCGAGGAGGGAGCTCTCCGAAGGCGAGCTCCTCGCGCGGATCAAGAAGAGCGACTTCGGAACCCTCCCCGAGACGGACCACAGGGTCATCGGCGAACGCCTCGACCTGTTCAGCTTCCAGGAGCCCTCCCCGGGTATGGTCTACTGGCATGACAAGGGGCTCACCCTGAGGAACCTGCTGGTTCAGTTCATCATGGCGGAGCTCAGGAGGCGCGGATACATCGAAGTGAGCAGCCCTGCCCTGGCCAACATGACGCTCTGGAGGGTCAGCGGTCACGACGAGCACTACAAGGAGAACATGTTCCTGACGAGCCTGGGAGAAGAAGAGCTCGGACTCAAGCCCATGAACTGCCCCTCTATCTTCCTGATCTACAAGTCGCGCAGGTGGAGCTTCAGGGAGCTCCCGGTGAGGTTCGCAGACTTCGACCCGGTCTACAGGAACGAGCTGAGCGGAGTGGCGACTGGCCTCTTCCGCGTCAAGGTCCTCTCTCAGGACGACGCCCACATCTTCGCGCCCGAGGAGAAGGCCGAGTCCGAGTTGGTGGGCCTCCTCGACCTGCTCGACAAGATGTACTCGGTCTTCGGGCTGAAGTACAAAGTGAAGATCTCAACCAGACCCGACGAGCACATGGGAAGCGTGGAGGAGTGGGAGAGGGCAACCAAGACCCTTGTCAAGGCAGTCGAGGCCAAGGGGCTGGCCTACGAAGTCAAGGACAAGGAAGGCAGTTTCTACGCACCCAAGATAGACGTGGACATCAAAGACTCGCTGGGGAGGGAATGGCAGTGCGGTACAATCCAGTTGGACCTTCAGATGCCGAAGCGGTTCAAGCTGGCCTACACCGGGTCCGATGGGAAGGAGCACGTCCCCGTGGTGATTCACCGTACGATCTACGGCTCGCTCGAGCGGTTCATCGGGATCATCTTGGAGCACTACAAGGGGGCCCTTCCGGTCTGGGTGTCGCCGGTCCAGGCGTGCGTGATTCCCCTCTCAGACGAGCACCTTGTCTACTCGCAGGAAGTCCTCTCCGAGCTCCGAGCAGCAGGCGTCAGGGCCGAAGGGTACTTTGAAAGCGGCACCATGGGGTCGAAGATACGGAACGCCCAGCTTCAGAAGATCCCCTACATGTTAGTAGTGGGGAAGAAGGAGGAGGATTCGAAGACCGTCTCCGTCAGGACCAGAGCCGGAGAGCAGGAGCAGGGGGTCAGGCTCGAGTCCTTCATCGGCCGGGTCGCCTCAGACGTTGCCGCCAACCGCTAGTGCGGCTGTCGCCCTATTCTGAGACTGGAACCTGCTGGGTCACGCAGTGGAGAGTGCCCAGCCCGTAGACGAGGCCCCTGCAGTCGATGCTGACTATCCTTCTGCCGGGGAACTCGCGCCTCAGTGTCTCCCTTGCCTCTTCGTCCTGCTCGCATCCGAAGGCGGGTACGAGCACCACCGCGTTGCCGATGTAGAAGTTGGCGTAGCTAGCTGGCAGCCTTCCGAACTGCGAATCCGCCCTTCTTGGCATCGGGAGGCTGACGACTTCAAGCTTCCTTCCATCCTGGTCGGAGGCTGACTCAAGGATGGCCCTGTTCTTGGCGAGGACTCCGTGGTTGGGGTCCTTCGCATTCTCCTCTGTCGCACAGGCGACTCGGTAGGGGCCTACGAACCTTGCGATGTCGTCGATGTGCCCGTCGGTGTCGTCCCCTTCGATGCCAGACTTCAACCAGACGATCTTGCGGCCTCCAAGGAAGTCATGTAGATACTCTTCGATCTGGGCCCTGGAGAGGGTCGGATTCCTGTTCGGATTCAGGAGGCACTGCTCCGTCGTCATGAGGGTCCCCCGTCCGTTCACTTCGACCGACCCTCCTTCCAGGACAATCCCGGGCCTGAAGACCGGAAGTCCGGCAGAGTCGGCGATCCTGTCTCCGGCGAGGCTGTCCTCCATCAGGTCGTCGTACTTCCCGCCCCAGGCGTTGAACATCCACTTGGTGAGCGCCTGACCTCGCCCACGGACGTAGATGGGGCCGTAGTCTCTGACCCACACGTCTGCGGTCCTGAACCTGTGGAACTCGATGTTGTCGATCCCAGAGAGGACGTCCGCAACCCTTCGTTCCTCGTTCAGGTCGTCAACGAGGACCCTGACCTTCTCCCCTCGCGAGAGGGCGTCGACCATGGTCGTGTAAGCAGCCTCGACCCCCGGGAGTACTTCCGGGGGGAAGGTGTCTGGATTCTTCGGCCATGACAGCCAGGTCGCTTCGTGCCTCTCCCATTCCGCGGGCATCGACCAGGTCGGGTCCATCCTGTCCATCCCTCTACTTTACAATCCGTCCGTAGGTGGCCGGCTTGCGGAGCTTCTGGAAGCCCCACCCTTCCTCCACTTCGGGCCCCAGCCCGAGGTCGCACTCGGCAATGTAGACCCCTTCCCTGTCGTCCGCCCGGACCAGTATCTTCCCGAATTGGTCGCAGACGAAAGAGCCACCCCAGAAAGTCATGTCTCCTTCGACCCCGACCCTGTTGGCCGCACAGACCACCAAGCTGTTCGCGATCGCGTGGCCCCTCTGGACCGCCTCCCAGGCTTCGTGCCAGTCACCCTCGACCGGGTCTATCCCCTTCACCCAGCCGATGGAAGTCGGATAGAAGAGCATCTGCGCGCCCATCAGCCTGTTGACCCTCGCCGCCTCGGGGAACCATTGGTCGAAGCAGATGAGAGCCCCCACCTTCCCCCGGTCGGTGTCCACCACAGTGTACCTCTTCCCCGGGGAGAAGTAGTCCTGCTCGTAATAGTGCGAGTCCTGGGGGACGTGGACCTTGCTGTACCTTCCGACCATCTTCCCCCGCTCGTCGAAGACGACGGAGGTGTTGTAGCGAGACCTTCCCCTCTTCTCGTAGATTGACCCTCCCACGAGGACCACCCTGGCTGCTTTCGCAGCCTTCGAGAGGGAGTCGGATGTGGGACCTGGGATGGTTTCGGGAGCCTGCTCCCCCCCCTTGGTCCTCGGAAAATATCGGGAATAGAACAGCTCGGGAAGGCACACGATCTGCCCGCCCCTTTCCGACGCCTCCGACACCAGGCTCGTTGCCCGGGCGATGTTGGCGTCGTAGTCGTAGGTCGCGGCCATCTGCACCAGGGCTATCTTGACACGCGACTCTGAACGATTCTGTCTCATCGGAGGAACTCGCCGGCCCGAATCCTCCATATTAACAAGACGTGAATCGCTAGCACTTCTCGAGGGGTTGCTGGATGAGGAATCCGGCGCCGGGGCCGGTGACATCGGCGACTGTCATGAAGTACTCACGTGCGGGGCCGATGTTCCTGTAGCCGCCCCTGAGCAGCCCCTCCAGGAACGGCCCGTAGGTCTTGGAGAAGTCCTCCGCAGGCCCTTTGTGCCGCGTCTCTGCCACCGCTGTCTCTGGCAGTTCCCTCGATTCCACCCTCCCTTCGGCTCTGAAGGGCTTCACGACCGGGATGCAGACCTCGCTCCTCAGCTCCGACTCTGGAGTTTCCGTCGGGTTGTCGTAGAACAGGCAGAACGGATGGCCCGCCTGTTCGATGCCCTTGGAATCGATCCACTCCTTGAGCTCTCTGATTGCCGCCGCGACCCCGGAGTAGGGACCGTTCCTCTTGATGGAGGCCACGAAGACCTTCGGACAGACTGTGAATTTGACCTCTGGTTCGGCCAAGCCCCGTTCGAAGTGAGGGCTTCCCCAGGTGCAATAAACCCGCCGCGGACGTGCAAAAATCCTTTTCCCCTGCTGTGAAACACCGAGGTGTGGGCTTTGTTCCCTCAAGCGCTGGGTTTGACCTTCCTGCAGCTCGTCACTACTCCCATCACAAATTCGACCAGCGTCACCACCGCCCAGTTCGCGACAGGTCGGCCCCTCCTCCTGACCTTCGCCTACGTAGTGGTGGCCCTGGCGGCGATCATCTTAGTCGGGACTCTGTTCGGCCGGCTGGTCGAGCGGCTGGCAAAGCGGGCGGGGGCCCCGAAGTCAGTCTCGAGTTCGGTCAGGCAGTGGGTCGCTCTCCTGATGATACTTGCCGCTGCCGCGGCCGTCACGGGCATAGCCGGAATCTCCTCCACCTACACCTCTCTGACCCTTTCTGGTATCGGAGGCCTAGCAGTCACCCTGGCCCTCCAGACCACCCTGTCCAACATAATCGCCGGGGTGCTGATGCTGAGAGATGGGGTACTTCGCCTAGGGGATGTGATCGAATTCGGGTCCACCAAGGGGGAGGTGGTGCGACTGAACATGAGGACCACCTGGGTCAGGACTGGAGAGGGCGTCATCGCCATCATCGGCAACAGCAACCTCTCGGCCGGACCCATCCTCAATCATACGGCCGGCGCACGCCTGGGGAAGAAACTCGCGGTCTAGGACCAGAAAAAGTCCAGGGTCGTCGCTCCCATTATCTCGTCGAAGCTGAAGTCCAGGGCGTCCAGCATCTGGTCGAACATCGAATGGGCGTACTCGATGTACTTGTCCGCGTCTACTTCTTCCACTTTGGCCAGCTCTACGGGCTTCACATAGGGCGGGTTCTTCGTCTTCACGTAGGCTATGATCTCCCCGGCCTTGATCTCCCTCCCCCGCGCTTCCAGCAGCTTCGCAGCCCTGACGTGCTGGGGGGTCGTCCCGTTGTACTTCTCCGTGGGCTTCCCCATCATGACGTTGAACGCCAGCTTCTCGACCGGGACCTCCTTCTTCTTGAGCTGGCCGATCATCCTGGTCAGGAG
Source organism: Nitrososphaerota archaeon (assembly GCA_027887005.1). Taxonomy (NCBI): domain Archaea; kingdom Thermoproteati; phylum Nitrososphaerota; species Nitrososphaerota archaeon. The sequence goes on along the minus strand of JAPCJI010000001.1, from coordinate 329,474 downwards.
CGCCCTCGTATCGGCCCTCGCCTTCTCGAAGTCGGACTCTGTCTTGACCTGGCTGAGGATGTCCAACGCGGTGTAGAAGGTCTCCTTCAGGTACTCGGGGGTCTGAGACTTCTTCCCAGTCAGACCCTTTATGTCCGCCGTCCCGTCGGGGAGCACCCCGAAGTAGTTCTTCTTCCGGCTGCTGAACGCCACGTAGCGGTAGGTCTTGTCCAGGTCCAGTTCCACTCCCAGGTCGGCGTTCGCCCATCTCTCTACCGCTGAGACCTGCTCCTTCGAGGGGTTCTGCAGGAAGATCGAGTCCGTGTCGCTGTAGAGGACGTTGATCCCCAGCTCGCCGCACTTCTTTATGGTCTTCGTGATGGCGTCCCGCCCCAGGGCCGCGGTCGCCTCCGCGACGGGGAGGCAGTAGAACGCGAAGGTCTCGAAACCCATGCTGCCGTAGATGGCGTTGAGGAAGACCTTGAGGCCCTGGGTTACGACGTTGTACAGCTCCCTATCCTCTTTGCTTAGAGTCGCGTCCCTGGTCAGGGGCTTGTAATGGCTGACCCGTAGGTCCCTCAGGGAACCCGTGACTAGGCTGGTGATCCCCTTCCTCTTGGTGCAGACCCAGGAGGAGGTGTCGGGAACTGTGTTGGAACGGCATTCCTCGTGGACGCAGTCGACAGTCTCGTAGGACAGGTTGTGGACCTTGATCAGGCTAGGGTAGAGGCTTGCGAAGTCCAGGACCGAGACGTCGAAGAACACCCCGGGCTTCGGCTCGATCACGAGTCCTCCCTTGTACTTCTTCCCCTTGATTATCGCCTGAGATGAGGCGCCCCCCTTCTCCGCGAGCTCGTCCTGCCTGGGAATCAGTGCTCCCATCTTCCGGTGCTCGAAGAAGAGCATGCTCCGGATCCAGTTGGAGACTCCCAGCCGCGACACGTCGTTGATGGGCATCTTCCCGATCCTCGAGATGACAAGCAGGAGCTTCATCACCACCGAGCCCGCCATGGAAGTCAGCTCGTAGGTGAGCTGCGAGTCGTTCAGGCAGTAGCCTGCCAGCTCGGCCAGTGGAAGGTCGCCTATTTCGCCATCGAACTCGATCTTCGACTTGTTCAGGAGGGCCTCGGAGATGCCGTTGAGCGTGTGCTCCGAGTACCTGTTGCTGAAGGCGTAGACCTGGATCGACCGGTTCCTGAAGAACTGATAGAGGTCTATGTGAACCCCGTGCTTCAGCGACGCTGCGACTCTCTCCAACTGGATGGGGTTCTCTCCTTCCTGGATCCCGAGCCTCTCGGCCCTGTGCTGCAGGTATCGGAGGTCGAAATCGTCTCCGTTGAAGGTGATTATGATTGGGTACTCCAGGATCTTGGCCATGACCGCCCTGAGCAGCTCCGCCTCGTCTTCGAACAGCTGAACCGTGTACGGTCTCCCTCCGAGCTCCCCCGCGTCCTTGCCGCTCCGCAGGACGTAGACAGTCTGCTCGCTCTCGTTGAAGAAGGACACGGCAATCACCGGGCGCTTCGGGTCCTCGGGGTCGGGGAGGCGCGACGCTTCGTTGGCCACCTCGATGTCCAGGGCTATCCGCTTGAATTCGCAGAGCGGCTCACCAAGGAGCTGGGCCCATTCTTTCAGATACGGAGCGAATTCTGGGGGATTCCGCCTCAATAGGTCGTCGAGCGAACGCGCTACCTTCTCGGGGACAGGGTGGGCCACGGGGATCACGTTCCCCTTGGAGACCCTGTAGTAGGTCCCCATCTTCAGGCCCTTGTCATAGGCGTAGTTCTCGTAGTACTTGATGTCCGCTTCCCAGGCCTTCACCCGGTCTCTGATGCTGTCGTTCCCTCCGCCTATCGCCAGGGGGTCGGTGGTGATTATCTTCCTCATCTTCACCCGGGTATCGTTCAGGAGGTCGAGCTTCTCCTCTTCGGTAATCTCGATGACGTCCTTCCTGGCCCTGATCTCCCCCAGCTCATCCAGCCCCAGCCTCGTGTAGCAGTAGGGCCGGTGCCGAGTGTTGTCCTTCCAGAGCCAAAACCTTCCCGACTTCTGGTCGTAGAACTTCAGGACGGCAAGGCGTAGGTCCCCGTCGTAGGTGGCCGAGGCAAGGAGGGATTCGTCAAGCTCGGTGACGGGCCTAGTCAGCTCCGCAAGCTGCTTCGCTAGGTTCTTGCTCTGGGCGACCGATTGCATAGTGAAATCAGCTGGTTTGCCATCCAGGGCTCAACCCAGATAAGGCTACCGCGCCCCCTAGCTTTCCACTCGCACAATTTATATCGAGACCAAGGGGCGCATGCGCAGATGTCCCGGATTCTGGACGCACTCAGGGTGAATGTTGCCTATGCATTCTTGGCCGTGGGAGTGGTCTGGCTCACGGTCGCCTACCTCTCGAGCTGGTTCGTGCTTTGGCCAGTGTTCACCTGCCTCGTAGCCGGAATCCTGCTCCGGGTCCGTCCGACAACGAGGCTGACCTGGGCCTGGGCCACGGCCTCGGCCGTCCTCGGGCTCCTCCTCTCAGGATACGCGGCCTATGCCAACGTCCCTCTGGTGGGCGGGCCTTTCTCCACAATCGCAGAGCTGTCCCTGGCGGGGTTTGGGGCCTTCGCGGTGGTGCACTTTCTCATCCTCTACGCGGCCTACTCTCCGAAGGTCCCCGAAGCCTAGATCAGTTCTGACCCGGACAGGCGCCTCAGGTAGTAGACTGAGTATCCGCTGATCACGAACAGGGCTGCGAACGCCCTGGTCGCAAAGACCAGGTTCCAGGGGACGGGGTAGGAGCTGATTATCACGTCGGGGTTGCACGGTGTGTGTGCTATTATCGAGTTGGCGCAGGCGATAGAGTAGGTCGACCCCCAGAGCATGAAATTGTAGAGAACCTCGTAGGCCGAGGAGAAGGCGACGACGAATCCGAAGAGCTGAAGGAACGAGAGGAGGGCAGGGGGCCATCGCATGATCCTTTCCTGCCAGATTCTCAGTCCGGCGTAGAAGAACGCGATGCAGGCCACGCTGAAGTAGGTGACGGGCTGGGCAAAGTACGGCGAGATGGGCCAGTAGACGTCGACCAGGGTCTGCCCGACGGGCAACTTGGTCCCATAGGAAGCGACGACGCCGTAGGTGGCGACCACCAGGATGGTGACGAAGGAGAGCCAGGTGACTACTCTGAAGACTCGTCTGGTTCCCGGAGTAAGCGTAGGCCCCGTGGCCAATTCGGCATGCGCGACCCCGAGTCTGCTTTAAGGGTTCGCGGCCCTAGCGTCTCCCTCGGTTGGGGCGAGGGCGAGGCGAGCAAGGAGCAGCTGGAAGGGGAGCTCGAGGTACCAGGGCGAAAAGTCGTTGGGGAGGATGAAGGTCGCCGCCAGGAGGAAGATGGAGCCGTTCAGCAACGCAGAGGGGAATGACTTCGTTCTGTAGAGCAGTAGCGCGAGGACCATGAGGAGTATCGCAGCCTTGACTGCGAACCCCACTTGGGCGCCAAAGAAGGTCATGGAGATGCCGCTTATGGTGGGGTTCACGTTCAATCCAAAGGGCTCAGGGGTGACGAGCGACTGAACAGGCCGCCCGAATTCGAAAAAGACGGTGTCATGGATGAAGGCTGCGGGGCTCCAAACAAGGAAGGGCGCTACCATGGCGGCCGCCGTCACCAACCCCAACGCCGCCTGGCGGAGGCGCCTTCCTTTCAGGTAGATCAGCAGGAAAAACGGATAGAAGATCCAGACGAACTGGCTCGAGGCGAGTGATGCGCCCACGAACAGAGCGGAAGCGTAGGGTTTTCCCTTGACTTCGAGCATCAACGCGAGGCCGAGGAACGCCATGGCTACCAGCGTGTCGTTGGGGTACCAGGTCGAAAAGAGCACAGTCGCGGGGAAAAGAAGGAAAGCCCCAGCGGCGAAAGTCGCCCACTTGCCACCCATGTATAACAGTGCGAAGCCGACGAGGAGGTCGCAGGCTATCAAGCCGAGGCGCACGTCCCCGGCCACCCCGAACGGGGCCAGGAACAGGAGTACCCCCGGAAGGTATGCGAACGAATTCTGGGCCCCGGGGGTCTGGAGGCCGGACGGGACGGTGAAGTTGTGGCCGTAGGGGTCAGCCCCTGAGAACAGGGCCTGGATTGCCTGGGCGTCGTAGTAGTAGATGTCGGGGATGTAGGCGAAAGGCAAGGCCACCAGAAACAGCCTTGCCCCGACAGCGACCAGGAAGATGACCGCGAGCGTCTTCCACGATGGCCTTCTCATCACGCGCGGGATGAGGACAGCTTCATGACTTTCAAATAGTCTTGCTCTGTGGGGCAGTCGGGGAATTTGGACTTCATCCCGATCAACGTGCCCATCCTGGGCGAGGAGGAGAAGGCTTCAGTCCTGTCTGTGCTTGAAAGCGGGAAGCTCACCGACGCGTCCTACGAGGGGGGCAAGTACGTGAAGGAGTTCGAGGCCAAGGTGCGGAGGCTCCTAGGGGTGAAGCACGTCGTCGCGGTGAACTCGGGGACAGCCGCGCTGCACTCGAGCCTCCTGGCGCTTGGGGTCAAGGCTGGGGACGAAGTGGTCATTCCATCGTTCACTTTTGTGGCGACCGCGAACGTGGTGCTCGCGTGCGGGGCGAAGCCCGTCTTCGTGGACACGAAGAAGGACTATAACTTGGACCCGGTCCTTTTCAGGAGGGCGATCACGAAGCGAACGAGGGCTGTGATACCCGTACACCTCTACGGCTACCCGGCAGACATGGACGAGATCAATGAGACTGCGGCGACCCACTCCATCAGCGTGGTCGAAGACGCAGCGGAATCCCTTGGTGCGGAGTACAAGGGCAAGCAGACAGGAACGCTGTCAGACGCGGGTTGCTTCAGCATGTACGCCACCAAGGTGGCGACCTCCGGCGAAGGGGGAGCGGTCTCCACGAACAGCGACGAGATGGAGGAAAAGCTCCGGCTTGTGAGGAACCACGGCATGGTCCACGGCTATGACACCAGGCACCTGGGTTTCAACTACCGGATGCCCGAGATCCCAGCGGCAATCGCTTCGTCCCAGATGGACAAGCTCGCGGGGTTCTTGAAAGCACGAGCACGAAACGCGAAGCTCCTCGGGCAGGAAATCTCCATGGTCGAAGGGTCTGAGTTCACCCAGGACGCCCTTGACAGGACCCACGCGTACTATCTGTACACCTTGCGCCTCAGGAAGAACAGGGACAAGGTCCTCAAGAGGCTCAACGAAGCGGGCATCGGGGCTGCAGTCTACTTCAAGCTCCCGGTCCACAAGACACCGCTGTACGTCCGGCTCGGCTATGGCAGAAGGACCCTCAGGAACACTGAGGAGGCCTCGAACCACGTCCTCTCCCTCCCTGTCCATCCTAGGCTCGGCCCCGAAGAGATCAAACGAGTCGCCGGGTCGTTCATCGCTGCAACCCGCGGCCTCCTCTAGGAGATCGCGTCTATGGCATCGCCGCAGGGGATTTGTGTCGTGGTGCCAACCTACAATGAGAAGGAGAACGTCCCGAAGCTGGTCGACGAGGTAAGGAATTGCGCGATACAAGGGCTCAGTTTGCTGTTCGTCGATGACTCGAGCCCGGACGGGACGTCGGAACTCGTGCGGGGGATCTCCTCTCGGGAACCCTGGGTGAGGCTCCTCGTCCGTACTGAGAAGAGAGGGATCGGGAGCGCGTACCAGGACGGGTTCAAAGAAGCAATCTCAACCCTGGCCCCAGAGATCATCGTCGAGATGGACGCGGACCTCCAGCACCCACCCTCGGCCATCGCCGAGCTGGTCAAGACTGTAAGGGGCGGGGCCGATGTCGCAGTAGGCTCGAGGTACATCGCAGGCGGTTCGGTTTCAGGATGGAACTTCTGGAGGAGGGTCGTCAGCAAGGGAGCGAACGGGTATGCGAGGACATTGCTCGGCCTCCCGGTCAGGGACTCGACGTCAGGCTTCCGGGCCTACGGGGCGAAGGCAGCCGCCGAAGTGGCGAACACCCCCCTGCCTGCCAAGGGATTCGAGTTTCAGGTAGCATCCCTCCAACTTCTGAAAACGAACATGAGAATCGTCGAGGTCCCGTACACCTTCTCCGCAAGAGCTCTAGGAAAGTCCAAACTAGGACTTCGGGACATGCTGAGGTTCTTTGTCGCGGTCCTCAGGATCGCGCTTAGTTGAAGCCGAGCACACACATCCGGAGCAAGGCAAATATACGACGAGAACCTCAGGTGCGTTGAATTGTCAGTAGAGACACCAAAAGAACAGCCTGCGAAGGTGTTCGCCAGCGCGGTGTACGAGTGCGTCAGGTGCGGAACTCGGACCACCCAGGAGGAGCTTTCGAAGCTTCCTGAGGTCAAATGCATATGCGGCTACCGGGTATTCAGAAAGGCGAGGCCGTCGGTGGTCAAGCAGATCAAGGCCGTCTAGACCGTATTCCAGGGTCGACCCGGTTGATTCGACAATCGCCTATCAATACAATGCTTATTTGCCTAATCATTTAACTACGGGATGAAGCTGGCACGATAAATTCTCCCATGCACGTGATGAGAAGCAAGCAGCCTTCAGCAATCTTGGGCTACGGAGCCTACATCCCCTACTACAGACTCCCTACGACGGAGATCGCAAGGGTCTGGAAGGGGGGAGGCTCTGGCCCCAACATCGAGAAGGCGGTCGCTTCCATGGACGAAGACACGGTCACCATGGCGATTGAGGCTTCGAAGCAGGCAGTGAAGATGTCGGGCGTGGAGAAGCTTGGCGCGGTCTTCGTCGGCACCGAGTCCAAGCCCTACGCGGTCAAGCCTACCAGCACCATGGTCGCCCAGGCCCTCGGACAGCATCACACTCTAGCCGCCGACTTGGAGTTTGCCTGCAAGGCGGGGACGGAAGCGATTCAGGTCATCTCCGGTCTGGTGGGCTCCGGGATGATCGAGGCTGGTCTGGCCGTGGGGATGGACACCGCTCAGGGGCGTCCCGGGGACGACCTCGAGTACACGGCTGCAAGCGGCGGGGCGGCCTACGTCATCGGCAGGAAGAGCAAGAAGGCCGTAGCCGTGATCGACTGCAGCACATCCTTCGTGTCCGACACGGGCGACTTTTGGCGCAGGTCGCACGAGAAGTACCCCAGGCATCTTTCGAGATTCACTGGGGAGCCCGCCTACTTCTTCCACATCGAGAGCGCGGTGAACACCCTCTTCGAGGAAACAGGGCACAAGGCCTCCGATTTCACCTACGCGGTCTTCCACCAGCCCAACCCTCGGTTCCCAGTGGAGGTGGCGACGCGGCTGGGGTTCACCCTGGAGCAGATCAAGACCGGGCTCCTCAACCCTATGATCGGCAACACCTACGCCGGCAGCTCTCCCATTGGCCTCGCGGCCGTCCTCGACGAAGCGAAACCGGGGGACAAGATCCTGCTCGCTAGCTTCGGCTCAGGCGCAGGGTCGGACGCCTTCTGCATCGAGGTCCTGGACGGCATCACGAAGGCAAGAAAAGGGAATCAGACGGTGAAGTCGCTGATGAATCACAGTTTGAAGATAGACTACTCCATCTACAGTAAATTCAGAGACAAACTGCACAAGTAGGAGAAAAGTTGGCGAAATCCAAGGTCTACATTGCCTCAGCGGGCCTTACAAAGATAGGCGACCACTGGGGAAAGTCCCTGCCAGACCTCGCAGTGGAGGCATCTCGCATGGCCCTAAAGGGAGCACCCAGGGTCAAACCTCAGCAGATCCTCGTCGGCAATATGTTCAGCGCCATCGGGGCCGGACAGGAGCACCTGGGCGCCCTGCTCGCAAGCGCGCTCGGTCTCTCGGGCATCCCAGCGTTCAAGGTCGAAGCCGCCTGCTCGTCTGGTGGGTCGGCGTTCAATCTCGGCTATTCTCTCGTGAAGTGTGGGGCCATCGACTCGGCCCTGGTAGTCGGGGTCGAGAAGATGAGGGACCTGGAACCCGAGGAGGTCTCCCAGGCCCTGTCGATGGCAGAATCCGCTGAATACACGCAGTTCGTGGGGGCCACCTTCGCAGCCCTTAACGGACTTCTTGCAAGGTACTACATGGAGCAGATGAACGTTTCCCGGGACGAGTTGAGCTCCATCCCGGTCATCGACCACGCCAACGCAGTCACTGCGGAGCACGCCCAGTTCAGGAAGGCCATCACTGCAGACGTGGTAAGCCGCTCATCAATGATCGCCGATCCCCTGAGGCTCTTCGACTGCGCCCCGGTCGGGGACGGGGCCGCCGCCGTCCTCCTGGTCAACGAGAAGGCAGCCTCAGGTGCAAGGAAAGCTATGACCGAGGTCCTGGGAGGCCAGGTTTCCACAGCAGAATTCAGCCTGTACGAGAGGGACGACATGCTCGATTTCAAAGCCACCAGGCACGCATTCAGGGGCGCGATGCAGCGGGCCGGGCTTTCTCCCAAGAAGCTCGACCTCCTCGAAGTGCACGACGCATTCTCGGTGGTGGGCGCGCTTTCGCTCGAGGCCATGGGCTTCTCGAAGAAGGGCATGGGGGCGCGGGACGCGAAGGAAGGGAAATACAGCAGAGGGTCGGACCTGCCCATCAACACATTTGGAGGGCTCAAGGCGCGGGGACATCCAGTCGGCGCCACGGGCATGTATCAGATAGTCGAAGCTCACATGCAGCTGACCGACCGCGCAGGGGAGAACCAGGTCGAGGGTGCTCGGTACGCGGCGACTCAAAACATCGGAGGGGTCGACTCCACGAGCGCTGTTCATGTCTTCGGGAGGGCGTCCTAGTTGACCATCCAGTCCTGGCGGCTGCGCGACAGATACTACCGGCTCCTCGGGAGCAAATGCGAAGACTGTGGCGACGAGTTCTTCCCCCCCGTTTATCGTTGCAGGGGGTGCGGGTCCGAGCGTGTGAAGGACAAGCAGATGCCCCAGACTGGAAAGATCATCACCTACACGAAGCTCCACGAGACACTCCCAGGGTTTGAAGCCCAGGCGCCATTCTTCCTTGCTTTGGTGAGGCTGGAAAACGGGGCGAAGGTCCTCACCCAGCTAGTCGACTCGCCGGACGAACTTGTGAAGACCGGCGCGAAGGTCAGGGCCACAGTCAGACGGGCCAGGGTTGACGGGGAGTCGGGGCAGATCACCTACGGATACAAGTTTATCGTCGCCAGTTGAGTGTAACGGTCAATCTGGCCGATACATACTCGGACGCTCGAGAAGGATGGGATTTCTCCCCTTTGCCGAGATCTTCCAAGTGGCCGCTATTGGAAGACCACGTAGATCGACGCCGCCGATCCGCTCTGGAATGTGGCGCAGAAGACGAAAGAGCTGCCCGTGAGCCCTTCCTCATCAAGTAGCGCGACGGCTTTGGGTGGAACAGGATTACTCGGGGAAACCGGAACCCCGCCATACAGAAACGACTGGTTCGGGATTGTGCCCACGCCTATCGTTTCGATGATTATTGATGTAATGGGACTCGCCCCGGAGTTCTTCAGTGCGACGGTGACATGAATTGGGTTGTAACAAAATGTATTGTTATTCAGTAACCCAACGGTTGTGCAAACGCGATTCAGAACAATCTCTAACGAAGCTGAAGTGAGATTGAGGCCCCCAGGCGATGGGATTGCCGCAGCGACTTTGGGATACACTTTCATGTCCACAATCGGTGCATTGTTGCTGTTCGGTGTCACAAAGAACCCGCAGCTGGTACCTTCAGTGAGATTCTCTCCCAAGTTCGTTCTTAGGACGACAGACTGGTTGGTTGCTACGGGGCCCCAAGCTTGTTCATCATGCGAGGGCGCACACAAGAAGCCAGTCCCAAAGGCCAGTACATCGTAGCCTCCTGCGCGATAAGTGACCACCAGCGATCCGTTTGTTAAAAGGTAAGCATTCTCCACTGTCCCTATGACGGTTGCAGTGCGAGTGCCGTTGATGTTGTTGAATGCCGTAGTGGTTTGCAGTGTTGATGTCGTTCGCGCGAAGAAGCTCGCACCAACAAGGACCCCACTGACGGCGCTTACTACGCAAAGCAGGACCACGGTTACGGATAACCTTAGCGAGAACCTTCCAGCCACCTCAATCAATCTTGTACCCCCCTGCGCCAAGTGAGGGCCGTTCGATAAGCTTAACGGGGTTCTTCCAGCGACAAGGTGTCTCTGTCTTCGTGACCTTCTGAAATCTCCTCTTTGCCAATGTTCTAAAGTCCGGGATTGGCGCGAAGTACGTAGATTCAGATCTCTTGACCCTCAGTAGATTCGCTTGTTTGAACGTCTATACGGCTACAAGTCTATCGTAGAGTAGGCAGAATCAATCCCAGAAAGCGGCGCGCGAGCGAATTGAGACCCGTCTAGCATATATCCAGTCAACTCCGACCGAAGGGCGACAATGTCCTTCGAAGACGTGACCCGCCTCGCCCAGCAGAAGGGCTTCTTCTTCAAGTCCGCAGACAGCTACCCAAACTCTCCTGCAGGCTTCTGGGACTACGGGCCCCTGGGCGTGGCCATGAGGAACAACCTGGTCGAGCTCTGGCGGAGGACGATTGTCAAGCGAGACGGCATGCTGGAGATCGACGGTTCCCAGATCCTCCCGAAGGCGGTCTTCGAAGCCTCAGGTCACCTTGCCAGCTTCACGGACCCCTTCGTCAAGTGTCCGAAGTGCGGTTCCGTCTTCAGGCCCGACAAGCTCATCGAGGACAAGACGAAGAAGCCGGTCCCCGAGAAGCTCCAGGACTCGGATTACGATTCGATGATGGAAAAGGCCGGAGTCAGGTGCCTGAAGTGCGGGGCCCCCCTGTCCGGCACCAGCAGGTTCAACATGATGTTCAGGGTCGGCATCGGCCCGGTCCAGGAGGAGGCCTACCTGCGGCCCGAAACCTGCCAGAGCATATTCGTCGACTTCCCTCTTCTGCACAAGACTCAGCGGGTGAAGCTCCCCTTCGGCGTGGCCCAGTTCGGGAGGAGCTTCCGGAACGAGATCGCGCCCAGGCAGGGGTTGCTCCGCATGCGCGAGCTCAACCAGGCCGAGGTGGAGGTCTTCTTCAACCCGAACCGAGCCGGCGTTCCTCGGCCCTGGTCCGCCGGGGACAGGGAGATGTCCCTGATGAGCCCCGACGGCTCCCTCCACAGGGTCAAGGTCTCCGAGGCCGTTGCAAAGGGCCTCCTGCCCAATGCGCTGGTCGGCCACTACCTATCTCTCCTTCTCGGCTTCTACGAGGCGGCAGGCCTTCCGATGGAGAAGCTCCGCTTTAGGATCCTTTCAGAGGAGGACAGAGCATTCTATTCCAAGGCTGCCTTCGACCTGGAGGTCGAACTCTCGGTGGGATGGCTAGAACTTGTGGCCTGCAACTACCGAGGTGACTACGACCTGAGCCGACATGCTGCCGTGAGCGGGACAAACTTCACCGTAGACGACGAGGGGGAGAAGGTCCTTCCGCACGTCTTCGAGATGTCCATGGGAGTGGACAGGAGCCTCTACGCAGTCCTCGAGAGCTCCATGAGAGCAGAGGGGGACAGGACCTGGCTGATCCTGAGGTCCTACATCTCTCCCTACAAGGCAGGGGTCTTTCCGCTGGTCAACAAGGACGGGCTCGAGGAAGAGGCCCTCCGCATCACAGACGAGCTCCAAAACACCTTGGATGTGTTCTACGACCGCACGGGCTCGATCGGGAAGCGCTACGCAAGGGCTGACGACATAGGCGTGCCGTACTGCATCACCGTGGACTATCAGACCCTGGCTGACAAGACTGTGACCCTGAGAGTCAGAGATGACCGGAGCCAGCAGAGGTTCCCCGTCGCCGAACTGCCTGCGAGGTTGGCGGCGCTCTGCGCTTACCCTAGACGGCCGGCATCACAGCCAGAACCACCAGCATAGAGACGAGCGCTCCCGCCACCGTCGCCAGCAGGTTCACCAGGTTGTTCTCGATGAACCCGATTCCCCCGGTCAACCTGGTCGCTTCCCCGCAGTGGTTCAGGGCCTCGGTGGGCTTCAGGCAGATGGCGCAGTGTCCGCGTCGCTGGACTGTCGCCCCGAGGTAGCTGTCGAAGAACGCTCCGAATATCCCTCCTACGACGCAAACGACCATCACTGACAGCCCAATCGTGAGCACCCCTAGGAAGAGCGCCATGAGCCCGATGACGACAGATGCCAGAACCGCGGCCAAAGCCCCGAGAAACGATACCCCGCCGGAAGTCCCCGGCGTCACGCTCTTCCTTAGATTCGTGACGAGCCTCGGCCTGCTGCGGCTCAGGAGCCCCAGCTCGGTGGCAGCGGTGTCGGCGGCTGAAGTGGAAACGGCCCCCAGGAAGAGCCCGGCAAGGAGCGGAGATGGGCTGAAGAAGTTGAAAACTGCGAAAACCGACGCCGCACCGCCGTTTGCAAGTATGTTCGGCCAGTTCCTTGCCCCTCCCTTCTCCTGGGCGCTGCCAAGCCTGCGCTTGTACCCGTACTTGTAGAGAGTGAAGACCACGCCGAGGATGAAGAACACCGCCACGATGAAGAACCACGAGGCACCGCCTCCGTACACTATCGCCAACCCGACCCCGACGCTCGCGAGGAAACCCCTGGAGTCCAGGGTGTTGAGAAGTATCGCGGCAAGGGCGACTCCTATCACGACTGAGAATTCGACCGAGCCTGTGACAAGGTTCAGCAAAGTATCCCGCATCCCCGCCCCTTGCTGTAGATAACCTTGCGGACGGCAGACCCGTCTCCGAGTCTTTCGCGGAAATATATACGCGCCCAGGGCCTCGACCCTGATGGCTAGGATACTCTACGGGATCAGCCCAATCGGCCTCGGCCACGCTACGAGGTCTCTGGTCGTCGCGAGGGCCCTCTCCTCTGCCGGCCACGACGTCAAACTCTTCTCGGGAGGAAAGGCAGCCGAGTTCATCAGGTCCCAGGGATTGATGGCGGAAGACATCGTCTCCGACCCTTCTCTAGAGATAGTCGGAGGAGAGATGAAGAGAGCTTCCCTGTGGTACCTACGTTCGTGGGCCGCGCTGAGGGGCACCAAGAGCCAGACCGAGAAGCTATTCGATTCCTATCGGCCAGACCTGGTAGTCTGCGACGAGGAGTTCTCGGGGATAACCGTGGCCATGGAGAAGGGGTGCAAGACCGCCTTCATTTCTGACGAGCTCGAACTGGGATTCGCTCGCGGATGGCTGGCACGGACCATCGAGAGGCGTGTCGAGGGATGGTATCGGAACCTCCAAGCCTCGGTGGACGTCCTGGTCATCCCCGAATCGGGAGAGGACTCGGGGAACAGGCGCTACGTCGGACCGATAGTCAGGGAGGTGATTGCGACCGCGATTCAGACCAGGGCGAGTCACGCTCTCCCGACGAAGGGGAGGATGGTGCTGCTCAGCATGAGCGGGAGCGGCCTGGGAGAGTTCCTTCTCCGCGAGACCGTCGACGTAATGAAACGAGGAGCTGTTCCGGGCGCGTTCTTGGCGATATCCGGAAACAGGGGGAAGGCAGCACAGGGCGACCACATGTTCGACCTCGGCATCGTTTCAGACAACCAGAACCTGGTCGCCTGCGCCGACCTCGTGGTCTCCACCGCGGGAAAGAGCACCATTGACGAAGCGGCCAGCGCCGGAACACCCATCATCGTCATTCCAATCAAACATCACGCCGAGCAGGAGAGGAACGCGGCCGCCCTCGGCTACTCTCCAGAGAGCCTGGGCAACCTCGCAGGGCTGATGAACGAGAAAATCGGGAAGCGGGAGCCCCCACGGAAGTTCCTGGGAGTGGAAACAATCTCCCGCTTGTTGATTTCTATGCTCTAGTCCCTAGACGAACCTGTTGATCAGCATGAAGATGCCGAACAACAGTGTAGGGATATCGTCCGCAAGGTCTTCAGCTGTGGTCTCTCCTGTTAGCCCTGCCAGAGTCACTATCGCCAGTACGAGGAGGATTACGGCGAGCACCGAGAGTATGTTGTTCACCATCTGCAGGTCCTTGGTGGACGATTTCTTCCACCAGGCCAGCAGGACGATGACCGCGACAACAACAAGTGCGATGTCGATGTAGTTGTCGACCACGTGGATGAAGGTGTCCCCTTCTGACGAGAGAGTCTGGACTATGGCGACGCCGAAGAAGATCCAGAAGAAGCCGAACACTCGGCGCCTTCCGGCCTGCTTTTGCCAGTCCTTGTCGGACGTCGTTGAAGCTGAGCTTTCGTTGCCCATTTTCGCACTGGTTTGCCAGTTTTTCTATTTAAGTCTGGGCAGAGGGTTCGATCGCCCGCAAGGATGAGATGAGCTCCTCCACGGTGAGTGCCTCCGACAGCGCGAATACGAGGCCCTCCCTTCGGGCAAGGTCCACCGCGAGGGGGTCGACCTCCTTGGGCCCGTGAATGACCACCACCCTAGGCTTGAGCTGCGAGACGCGGATGGCCACCAGGGGGCTCCGCCCCATCCCCACCTTCGTGAAAATGAGAGCTCTCTCCGTAGTCGCACCGAAGATTCTGTAGAAGTCGAAACCAGATAGAGCGTAAATCGTCTTGATCGAGTCGACCACCGTGTACCCGTAGAGCTTGACCGCCTTCTCGTCCCCCACCAGGACCTTCGCATCGAGTGCCTTCAGGATCCTTGATGCCTCGACCGGGGAACGGAATTCACCGATGGAGAGTATCGCTTCGTCCTTCTCGTCCGCGACGAGCTTGGGTATCACCCGCTCCTTCCCCGCGTCCAGCCTGACAAGCGCCTCTACGTACTTCCTCACGAACTGGACCCCCGGTGACGGCCTCCTTCCGCTCTCGTAGTCGCTCAGGACCGACGGGGACATCCTCAGGGCCCTGGCCAGCACGACCTGCTTTATTCCCAGCTTCGCCCTCCACGCCTTCATGGCCCGGCCCGGGTCTGCGCTCGCGACAACGTCCCCCGAGATTTGGGCCAGTGCGTTGCCCTTGCCGGACTCCTCCATGGAATTTGGCGCTTGGCGAATGTTATTTTAAGCGTTTGACGATATAGGCTTCTCGAATAGTGACCCGATGCTCAATGCAGGATGAGCAGTATTTCCGCGCCGGAAGCTTGGGCTGTCTGGATCCTGTCATTACCTCCTCGTCAGGGTGGGTTCTTTTCATAAAGACGATTCGCCTTGGTAGCGAGGGGGAAGACGGTTTCCTCCTCCTGCTCATGATGCTGCCTTAGCTCCCTGACAAAGATCCCGATTTCTCTGCGACCCACCTTCTCAGGGAGAGTAGCCAGGTTCGCCAATGTGCGCTCGTAGAACTCCACAATCTTTCGATGATACCTCAGAATCATGATCGAATCGCCCGAGTCGACCTTGAACTCCCACATTATGACTCTCATTAACCTCGCTTCCTCTTCGACCGCATGTCTGAGCAGGGTCAGCTTGATCGTGTTCAGCTTCTTAATCGCAACCGCTAGGTCACCTCTCTTGCTCAGCCGTTCGACTTGCTTCAGCTCTAGGTCGAGCTTCCTGTGCTCCGACTTCAGCCTGGCTATCACCTTCGGAAGAGGTTCGTCGTAGTCCAGAGTGTAGGTCATTCCTCGCCGATGAACGGCGGTGGCGAAACGTATAAGGTGATTGACGATTCCCTCCTTGGGAGAGTGAACTTGTCGAATGTTCTTAGCTCTCGGGCCTCGCGACCAGGTGAGTAGCAATGGGGGCAGAACCAGCCAGCACCTCGAAAGGATTGATGCCCGGCCATAAGGGGAATGTCGCTTCTCTCGTTTCCTATCAGCCGGGGTCAGTAGTAAGCCGCACGATTATCAGCAACAGCGCTGGCACGGTAACGCTCTTCGCGTTCGACGAGGGTGAAGGACTGAGCGAGCACGTAGCTCCCTACGACGCGCTACTGCATCTTCTTGAAGGTGAAGCCGAGGTCACCATTTCGGGGAAGATGAATCGATTAGACCAGGGAGAAGCAATCGTCCTTCCCGCCGGGAAACCTCATGCGGTCAAAGCATCGAAGAGATTCAAGATGCTGCTGACAATGATTAGGTCGCGATGAGGGATCTATCGGCGACTCTTCTGGCATAGACGATTTTGGACGGCGCTTCTCTTGATTCTTCGTAGGCCATTAGATGACCTAAGGAAAACGTTTGACGAACATTCCTCAGCCACCCTGTGGTCAAACCCACTTTTCCAACCGCGAGACATGGTCCCTCAGGAGAACCAGGGACCCCTCGACGCTCGCTTTCTGGCGGGGGATGCCAAGCTCCCGGAGAAGTCGTGCGCTCAGGAGCCCCTCCTTTTCCGCCGCCAACACGCTCATCAGCATGGGGCTCTTGGCCCTCCTCTTGCCCTCTGACTCTTCCCTCCAGGCTATGGCCATCAGTGCCTTGAGGACCTCCTGGCCCAAGAACGAGTAGGCCTCTGCGTGGTCGATCAACCTGCTCAGCTCTGCCGCCTTGCTCCGGACGATGTCGAGCCGCTCCTTGGTCCAGGCAGAGTGGCTGGCTCCCCCTCCCCCCTGCGCCCTCCCGAGCACATCATGGAGGACCTCCAGCGCCTCCAGCCTTGCGGAACAGCTCGCCCTCGACGCCTTCTCCAACCCTGCGCCCCTCGAGAAGGCCTCGAAGTTCTTGGCCAGACCCTTCGATTGGCTCTTGAGCTGGCCGAGGAGGTGGCTCGGCGCCGGCATCCGCTCCCTCGAGTACAACAGGGCGTAGGCGAAATCATAGGACGCGGAGAGGAGCCAGAAGTCGGCGTCCGGCACCAGTCCCTTGGACAGCGCGTCGTCCACCCTCCCCAGGGCCTTCAGCGAAGAACCGAGCCGGGCCCTGGAACTCCGTCGAGACGAGTTGGCCAGCAGAGCAGAGTTGGAAGCAAAGCTCGTCGAAAGAACGAGCGAAGCATCCTTGACCGCTATCGCGTTTGCCATCGAGACCGCGTGCTCGGGGTTCGATGGCCTCATGACCTCCTTCTCATCTATGAAGTACAGGTCGACATGGACCCCGCTGACCCGGGTAGAGCGGGGAGGCCGCTTCTCCGGCGTCACCACGATCACGTCGAATTCGCAGGAGCCTCGCTCCAGGCCCAGGGACCGGCATCCGGTCAGGGCGACCGCCGAGCTCCTGTACATGTCCAGCAACGGCCTCAGCAGCTGCGTGGACGGGGGATGCCTTAGTTTCAACGCCGCGCGACCCTCCCAAGGCTCATGTTGATTTTCTTCGAATCTCGACCACTTCCTTCCAATATCAATGCTGATTCCATACGATTACCAGCAGGAATTGTATAAGGGGAGGAACAATGCAATATTTCGCCACAAAGCATATATACTTCCTCCAGGCGCACTTTCTTGTAAAGATTTCGCTAGTGGTGATTTTGTCAACAGACAAGGACTTCTCTAGAGTGGTTAGGGTGCAGAAAGCCCTCGACAAGTGCCCTAGATGCGGGAAGGGCCCAATGTTGGTAGACTCAGCGGGAGGCGAGCTCTTCTGCGGCTCCTGTGGTTTCGTGGTCAAGGAGAAGATCGAGGAGACCGGCCCTGAGTGGAGGGCCTTCTCGAAGGAGGAGAAGGACGACAGGAGCAGGGGCGGGCTCCCCACTTCCATAGCCATGCACGACATGGGCCTCGCGACGGTAATTGGCGGGATGAACAAGGACGCCTCTGGCAAGTCCCTGTCTTCTTCGATGAAGGCAACGGTCGACAGACTCCGGACCTGGGACTCCCGCAGCCAGGTACACGAGCCCGTGGACAGAAACCTGCGGCAGGCCTTCAGCGAGCTCGACAGGCTTTCCGACAAGCTCTCGGTTTCAGACGCCGTGGTGGAGAAGGCAGCCTACATCTACAGGAAGGCGCTCGAGCGCGGGCTGGTGAGGGGCAGGTCAATCTCGGCGATCATTGCTGCGTCCCTCTACGCCGCTTGCAGAGACACCCAGACCCCGAGGACGCTCAAGGACCTCGCCGCCGTCAGCAACGTCAAGAAGAAGGACATCGCAAGGTGCTACCGGCTCCTCATCAAGGAAATGGACATCAAAATGCCGGTGGTCGACCCAGCCAAGTGCGTCTCCAGGATTGCCTCGAAAGCCGGGCTTTCGGAGAAGACGAAGAGGCGGGCCCTCGAGATCTTGAGGAGGGCAGAAGAGACCCGCATTACCGCAGGGAAGGACCCCATGGGGCTCGCCGCGGCCGCGCTCTACGTCGCGTGCACCCTTGAAGGCGAAGACAAGACCCAGAAGGACGTTGCTGAGGCCGCGGGGGTCACGGAAGTCACAATCAGGAACAGGTACAAGGGGCTGAGGTCTGCCCTCGGAATCTGAAGACGACTAGTCCTCTCTGACCAATCGTTCCTTTCTTACCTGGGACAGCCTGTCCATCGGGAACACCTTCGGGAAGTTCTCCGTCAGGATCTTCATGTAAATGTCAGTCTCCTCGTCGTTCATGAACTGGAACATGTACTTCCCGATGTACGGGGCAGGTTCTCCCTCCCTTCGCATGAACTCGATGTGAATCAGGGGGTCGCCCTGCTTGATCGTGATGGGGGTCCTCTCGTTGCTGAGGTTCACCAGTTCGAGCGCCAGCCTGCCCACGAAGCCGCTGTGGACCTTCACCGAATTGAGGAACGACAGCCCAAGCCTCCCGAACTTGCTCTTGGAAGTCAGGTGCGCCACGCAGTCAGGCGGGGTGAACACGATCTCCCTCGAGATCATGTTCTGATGCTCCAGATAGTGGAGCGTCCTGTCCTCCCTCACGGTGAGCACGTAACCGTCCCCGTCAAACGCAACGTCCTGGCTGGGGTAGATGGACTTGTACTTCGCGACCATCTCCTTCACTATCGAAACTCCTAGAACTGTCATCGCGCTCGCCGACCGACCATCCGCAACGGGGCTTAAGAACCTCCGACCAGGGCGACGGCTCTCGCCCTGTTGACCATCAACCTCCTCACCCCCAGATACGCGACAACGATTATGCACGCGATCCCGAAGAGGGAAAGGCCGACGGAGAAGACCGCATCGGGGACGCTCGTGGACGTGAATGGGATGCCGTAGGCCCCCTGGGCGTAGAACGCGAAGGCGCTGCCGAGGTAGTCTACCCCCCAGTGTCCCAGCACTGCCACGTGGAACCCGTACCTGATGTACAGGTACCCCAGGACGACTCCACCGTAGATAGCCTCAGGCAGCTTGCCCAGGTCCCAGCCGCCACCTCCGCAGACGACGTGGCACGCCCCGAAGACCCCAGAGCTCAACGCCCAGGCCGCCACTATCAGCAGCACAGCCAAGCTGTACCTCGGGAGTCCTTCGTAGGCGATGGAGGGCCTCCAGAGGGACCTGAGAGCGACCCGGTTAGACCGCCAGAAGGAAACGGCGAAGGCCACGGCGCCGATTATCAGCACCCTGAACCCAAACTCTTCGCGGAGAGGGGCCAATGTGAACCCGATGAATGCCTGGAGAGGGTCAATGCCGGAGAAGGGATTCCCAATTGGGGGCCCGAAGGCCGATGTAATGTTGATCACGATGGAAGCAGTATAGATGAAGAAGCCAATCGCGATCAGGGTGACAAGACCCGCATTTGCGAAGAATTCACCGACACCGTTCCTGAGCGCGGCTGCAATGGTCTCGAGAGCACCCCTCCCCTGCGTCAATGCGAAGACAAACATCGCTACGTAGACCGCGGACGCTGCGAGGAATGCGACCCCGACTGACGTCTGGAAGGGGAGGAGCAAAGCGACCGGCCCCAGCCAAAGATAGGGGGTCCCGAGGGAGGCTGCCGTCGTAGAATTCGAGAGGTGTGTGAAGAAGACCGTGTAGACCCCGATGGGGAAGGACACGATGACGAGTATGGCAGCGTAAAGCAACAGGGCGAGGAAGACCCAGGCGGCGATGCGCCCGAGTACTACCTTCGCGCTCACTACTTCGGAATCGGGGATTATCTGTTCCGTCGTCAACTTCCGGGCTCCTTCCCCGGCTTCTGGATTCCCTCCTCGATGAACACCGTCCCACGGTATCCGCACTTCGGGCAGTAGTAGTCCTGGGGGACCAGCCACCCGCCGAGTTCGCTTCCCGACTCAAGTGGGCTGAGGCACCTTGGGCAGAGCCTTCTGACAGGCCTCAAGGGGCTCCTCCGGGTGAACCTGGGTCCTTCTCCGCTTTCGTCCCCTGGCGGCTCCAAATCTGGAACGTGCCCCCTGAGGGCGCTTAAAACGGTATCAGGTTTCCATCGTCTTCTTCATTTAGGTGCTAACGTGTTCCCCCCGAGTATCGGTTGCCAACCGAATACTGCAACGCCTGCGGGGACAAGACTACGCGGGCTTGCTTGCGTTGAACATCCCGAACGCCTCGTCCACGCTCGCCCCCTCGTGAACGATGGCACGGACCGCAGTTATCATCCCCACCGGGTTCGACGACTGGAAGATGTTCCTGCCCATGTCCACCCCAGAAGCGCACATGGAGACGGCCTTCTGCGCCAGTTCCAAAGCCTCTCTCTCAGGAAGCTTCTTCCCTCCCGCGATCACCACCGGAACCGGGCAGGCGTCTACTACCTTCTCGAACTCGTCGCAGTAGTACGTCTTCACGACACGGGCCCCAATCTCCGCCGCGATCCTGCACGCCAGCGCCAGATACCTTGCGTCTCGCACCATTTCTCTCCCGACGGCGGTGACAGCAAGGACCGGCATGCCGTACCGCTCTCCTTCATTGACCAGCCGTGCCAGATTCATCAGCGACTCCTTCTCATGCTCTCCTCCGACGAAGATAGAAACCGCGACGGCTGACGCATCCAGCCTGATCGCTTCCTCAATGGAAGTCGTCACCCCCTCGTCCGAGAGTTCCTTGAGTATGCTCGTGCCTCCCGAGACTCTGAGGACAATCGGAGGACTCTGCCCTGGGTCAACGGACGTGCGGAGTACCCCCCTCGTCAGCATCAGAGAGTCTGCGTAGGGCAGAAGGGGAGTGATCGTCCGGCGCGGGTTCTCGAGCCCAGTGGTTGGCCCCTGGAAGTAGCCGTGGTCAACCGCGAGCATGACCGTCTTTCCTCCGTGCATTATCCGCGAAAGCCTGTTGCTCAGACCCCAGTCCAACTACGAATCTCCTCTCGGGCCGGCAGGCTCAGGCCCACCATTTTAAGCGTGCCTCGGGGTTTTCCAAACGGTCAGGGGGTAAGAAGTACCTTCATCCCCTTGCCCGCCGTCGCCGTCTCAACCGCCTCCTGGAACCTTCCGATGGGAATCCGGTCGGTGACGAGCGAGGCGAATTCCGCCCGGTGCCCGGAGATTACCTCAACCGCCCTGCTGGTTTCCTTCTCGGTCGCCCCATAGCTCGTCACCACCGACACTTCAGAGTTGAACAGGTCGCTGATGTCGTAGTCGAGGACAGTGCCCTTCGGAGGCAGCCCGAACAGGCAGACCCTCCCCCCCTTCCGCACTGATTGCAGGGACTGGAGGATGGCTGCGTTGCTCCCCGAGGCAGTGATTACGAGGTCTGCGCCCCTGCCCCAGGTCTTTCCCTTTACAGCCTCGGCCACGTCCTCCTCCCGGGGGTCCAGCACCAGCTCGAACTGGAACTTGCGCGCGAAATCCAACCTTTCTTCGCTCACATCGCTGATCATCACCCTCGCCTGGTTCGAGCGAAGCAGGAGCGCATGGGTCATCCCGACAGGCCCTGCGCCCACCACCAGGACAGCCTCGCCCGGCCGGACCCGAGACCTCTCCTGAGCCCTGATGCAGCAGGCCACCGGCTCTATGAGGCTGGCCTCCTCGAAACCGAGGCTATCGGGGAGCTTGAGGACCCCTCCTCGGCTCACATTTTGGGCTGGGACTCTGAAGAACTCTGAGAAGCCTCCTGGGTCGATGTTGCTGGTCCTGTATTCCTTGCACATCGTCTCGCTCCCATTGGCGCAGTAGTAGCACTTGCCGCAGGGCACGTGGTGGTGTGGGAACACCCTGTCCCCTACCTTGAACCCCGCGACCCCTTCCCCCACAGTCGAAACGATTCCGACTGCTTCGTGTCCGAGGACCGGCATCGCTGCCGTGTAATGCCCCCTGAGCTTTTCGATGTCCGTCCCGCAAAGTCCGCAAGCCTTCATCTCGACGAGAAGCTCCCCGCGCGATATCGAAGGGACGGACAATTCGGCGACTTCAGCCAGACTGCCTGATGGGCCATTGCCCAGTATGACCGCCCTCATTGCCAGACTCGTAGACACGCGCCTGGGGCTGGATATAAGGGGGACAGCGATGCTCGTGAAATCGTCTCTGTTGAACGCCTCAAGTTAATATCTCAGCTCGACTCCCGACGGCTCTTCAGGTAATATTCGGTGGGACTCCCAGAGAAGATCAAGAAGATAGAAGACGACCTGCACAAGACCCAGGTCAACAAGAAGACCGAGCACCACGTGGGCCTCCTGAGGGCAAAGCTCTCCAAGCTCAAGGCTGAGCAGGAGGAGCAGCAGACCAGGCGTACCGGGAGCCGCACCGGCTACGAAGTTAAGAAGTCCGGGGACGGCACCGTAGTCCTCATCGGCCTACCCAGCGTGGGGAAGTCCACCCTCCTCAATCGCCTTACCAACGCGAAGTCGAAGGTTGCCTCCTACCAGTTCACCACCCTCGAGGTCGTCCCTGGGATAATGGAGCACAAGGGAGCCCGGATCCAGGTCCTCGACTTGCCGGGGATAATCAAGGGGGCCTCGACCGGGAAGGGCCTCGGCAAGCGGGTCCTCGCCGTGGCGAGGAGCGCCGACCTCGTGGTCTTCATAATCGACGTCTTCCAGCCCGAGGCCAGGCCTATCCTCGAGAAGGAGCTGAGGACGGTCGGCATCAGGGTTGACGAGGGGCCCCCGAACGTGGTGATCGAGAAGACCGATGCGGGCGGCATCTCGGTCTCGGCCCAGGTCAAGCTGACGAAGCTAACCGAGGAACTTGTCAAGGACATCCTGAGGGTTTACGACGTCGACAGCGCGAGGGTCCTCCTCAGACAAGACATCGACGACCAACAGCTCATCGACGTCCTCGCCGGGAACAGGACCTACGTCCCGTCCCTGACTGTGATGAACAAGATCGACCTCGTCAACTCTGGCTTCACCAACGAACTCACAAGGAAACTCCCCTACAAGTTCGTGCCCATCTCTGCCGAAGGGGACGTGAACCTCCAGGCGCTGAGGGAGGAGATCCACCGCAGGCTTGACTTCGTCCGAGTCTACATGCGCCGCAGGACCGGAGAGACGGACTTTGAGGAACCCATGATAGTCAAGAATGGTTCCACGGTACTGGAGGTGTGCGGCAAGGTCCACAGGAACATGAAGGACGATTTCAAGTACGCCCAGGTCTGGGGGAAGAGCGTGAAGTTCGGCGGCCAGCGCGTGGGGCTGACACACCGGCTCATGGACCAGGACGTCCTGACCATCATAACCAAGTAATCTCCTTCGACCCCCGTCGCCACGCTTTTATACCAGAATGCCGGCTTGGGCCAATTGTACCTTGGTCTCAGCTGACCTGACGATGATCGAAGACGTCTTGCAATTCATCGGGGTTTTCGTTTCGTTCTCCATAGCCTACGTCGCCTTCCGCGGGGTCAGGCAGACGGAGAGTTCTTCAATGCTCAGGCTCGCCACAGCGTTCATCTTCCTGGGGTTCGGGTTCATGGTGGAAGGCTTCGTGGGCCTCGGCTCGATCATACCGACTCTCTCTCTTTCCACTACCACTGTCGTGGTAATCGGCCTTCTCCTTGAGACCACAGGCTACTTCTTCCTCGCCTTTTCTCACGCAATCGACGTTACGATCTCCAAGAGAATGGGCGCAGCCCTCCTGGTCTTCCCCATGATCAGCCTGACGGGAACCCAGCTTTCGGACATCCTCAGTTTCATGTCATTCTTCTTCGTGCTTTATGCCGTTGTTGAGACGCTGTATTCATACAACAGAACCAGGAAGCCTGACACCATGCTCATCGCAGGGGGCCTGGCCCTGATAGGGGTCGGGACCTTCGCCCAGTGGTTATCACTATTGTACATCCAGGTTGATATTGTTTCACAAGTCCTCTTACTTGGACAGATTCTTCTGAAGGAGATGGGTCTGATGATACTGTTCGTCCCGGTGCTGCGGTTCGCAGTGGGGGTCAAGAAGTAGATGGCCCAGTATAGGACGCAGTTCAGGATCATAGCAGATGTTCTGAGTACTGCACGTGACATGAACACCGAAGGGGAGGGAGTTGGCGTTACCACCTTACTCCGCCGAGGGAACATGTCCTATTCACGCATGTCAAAGCTGTTGGCAGAACTTGTTGGATCTGGATTAATGCTGGAGTTGAGTGGCGACAAGATTTCGAAGTACATGATTTCAAAGAAGGGCATCGAGTTCCTCGCCGCCTACTATAACTTCGAGGACTTCGCCCAATCCTTCGGTCTTAGACTGTAGTTCCCTCGTCCCCGAAACCAGTTTATAGTTCCGATTTCTCGCCCCCGACAGCATGATTGGAGTAGCGGGCGCCGGCAAGGTAGGAGCCCAAGCTGCATTGGAGATCGCGTCCATGGGCCTCGACGATGTGTCGCTGGTGGACATAATCCCGGGTCTGGCCGAAGGGGAGGCCCTAGACATCAGCCACAGGCTCGCCGACGCAGGGGTGGACGTAGACGTAAGGGGGTCTTCCAACTTCTCTGGTCTTACTGGAGCCAGTCTGGTGGTCGTGGCCGCGGGCCTCGGTCGCAAGCCGGGCATGACGAGGATGGACCTCCTCTCGAAGAACTCCGGCATCATCGCATCCGTAACGAAAGAGGCCGCGAAGTACGCTCCGGAGTCCGTGATACTCATGGTCACCAACCCGATGGATGCCATGACCTACGTCGCTCTGAAATCTTCAGGGTTTCCCAAAGCGCGCGTGGTCGGCCAGGGTGGTGTCTTGGACAACTCCAGGTTCAAGTACGTCCTCGCGAAGAAGCTCGGCGTTTCAAGGGGGTCAATCACCTCCCTGGTAATGGGGGAGCACGGCGAGAACATGATCCCAGTCGCGAGCCACACTTACATTAGCGGGGTCCCCCTGAGCACCATGCTCAGCGACGAGGAAGTGTTGCAGGCGATCGAGGACACGAGGAAAGTCGCTGCTGAAGTAATCTCGAAGAAGGGAGCCACGATCTTCGCCCCGGGACGCTCTGTCGCCCGCATGGCCAAGGCCATCGTCGACGACACCAAGGAGGTCCTCGCCGCATCTGCCTACCTAGAAGGGGAGTACGGGCTCAACGGTCTCTGCATAGGAGTGCCCGTCAAGCTCGGCGCAGGCGGTGTCGAAAAGATCTACGAGCTCAAGCTCACGGACAGGGAGCGCGACTGGTTCAACAAGGGCGCCGACGCCCTCAGAGAAGCCATCGGAACGCTCGCTGTCTAGGCCAACTCAAGCGTCAGCGAGTAGCCCTCTGCCAGCCGTTTCGCCGCAGCACTGAACGAAGGCGCCATTATCCGTCCCCGGTGGACCCCCGTGTCAGACAACATCAGGTAGAACCGGATCACGTCGAAGTCGTTCACTTCGCGCGTGTAGAAATCCGTGACAGTGAATGGCAGGTCCTGAAGGCCGTTTGGCACACTGAAATCTCCTTGTCCGAACATGAGCGACACCCCTGACTTTCCCTTCAGGCTGACCCCCATGGCCCTACATCCTTAGGTTCCGAGCTCACTATATACGCTCAAGACCGCGGACCATCGCGCCGTGGAAGCGAATCCTCGTGCAGTCTGAATTCGACGTCATAGTGGTCGGTGCCGGTCCGGCAGGCTCCGCCGCAGCCCTGTCACTGACGCGCAGGGGAGTCAGCGTACTGATGCTCGAGAAGGGAAAGGTCCCGGGGGAGAAGAGTATGACCGGAGGAGTGCTCTACGGGGACTTCCCGGGGGGCCAGGGAATCCGAAGCCTTGTCCCCGACTTTGATAGCTCCGCGCCTCTCGAGCGGCAGATTATTTCTCATGAAGTCGTAGTCCTTGGGGCGCCCGACGAGGAGAAGGGAACTGCTCAGTTCTACCGGATGACAAAGACTTCGCTCGCGGGGAAGCTCGGGCTCTTCTCCGCCAGTATTGAAACTGGGCATGACTTCTCCGTCCTGAGCCGGCCGTTCGACAGCTGGTTTGCAGACCTTGCAGTCAAGGAAGGCGCCACCCTATCTACGAGCACCACAGCCGTGGGGCTCATCAAAGAAGACGGCGTCGTGGCTGGCGTAATGACGACGCACGAGAGTCTTAGGTCCAAGGTGGTGATAGACTCGTCTGGAGTTACCTCAACCCTGGTCGAGGAGGCAGGGCTCCGGAAGACGCTATCCCCCCGTCAGCTCTATCATGGGATCAAACGCGTCTACGGCCTCGACCCCGGAGTCATCGAGAGGAGGTTCAGAGTGGGCGCCGGGAAAGGACGAGCCGCTTTCTACCTCGGCGGCTTCATGCAAGGCATCGGAGGCGGTGCATTCGTCTACACCAACAAAGAAACCCTCTCGGTTGGCCTCGTTGTCGAACTGGATTCTCTGGTCAGGGCGACAACCGAGCACTTCGACCGGGTAGGCAAGCTCATCGACGTGCAGGACGAGTTCGAAGGTCATCCGATGGTCGCCGAGCTCCTCGACGGAGCCACCCTCCTGGAGTACTCGGCGCACAACACCCCGAAGAGCTTCAAGTCTATCCTGAAGAAGCCCTACGCCGACGGGTACCTCGTCGCGGGGGACGCCCTGGGCTCGTTTGTAAAGATGGGTCCCATGGTCGACGGGATGAGAGGGGCGATAGCCTCGGGCATCATGGCCGCCGAGGCGTTCGCCAGGGCCAACTCGTCTGGCTCGTTCAGGGCCAGAAACCTCTCACGGTACCGAGAAATGCTCGGGCCGATCTACGACGACGTGGGACGGTCCGGAAGGGACAGCTTCATCTCCGAAAGCTCCTTCACCTACCACACCCTGCCGCGGGTCATCTTCGGCACCCGTCTTATCTCCGAGACCTTCAACTTCGTGCCAAGGGCCCGACCCTCGACGCACCAAAACACTATACAGAGAGTGAGCGCAGGATTGAATCTCCTCTCCTTTGACCTGGACGGAGAGCGACAGCAAATCAAGGTCGACACCAACCTTGCCTCGATGTCGATAACCAAGCCCTGGGTCCCCACCTGCCCCGCCAACTGCTTCGTCCTTCAGACCTCCAAAGGAGAGTTCGCCTCGTTCAGGGACCTTTACGAGCACAACCTTCGCCTCCTCTCCACAGGGACGAATCCCCCGCCCTCAATCAGGAGGAAGGCTTTCTCAGAAACCAAACGAGACGTTGCCGAAGGTAGGTTACGCTTCGACCATTCTTCGTGCGTCTCTTGCGGAACCTGCGGCTCCATCGGCCCCGCGGAACTGGTGGAGTTTGCCCACGAAGAGGATGGCCACGGGGTAAGGTACAAGTTCGGGTAGGGTCGGGTCCTCTCAGACCAAACAAAGGATAATACCCTCTGGGCAAGGGCGGACCAGAAACCCAGGCGCCATCAATGGCCTATTCCTATCTCGAACGTCTGAACCGCACAATCAAAGCCCACGAAGACTGGAGGCTCACGGAGTGCCTGAACCTCGAACCCGCTGAAAACCGGACCAGTCCCCAGACCCGGTCGGCATTCCTGAGCGACCTGGGGAACAGGTACACCGACCCCGAAGACTTCCACAGGGGGACGCGGTATCTTGACGAACTGGTCTCGCTGACCGAGGAGATCGCCAGGAAGGTCTTCAGGGCGCGCTACGCGAACGTCAGCCCCCTCTCGGGGCACGTCGCAGACATGGCAGTGCTATTCGCCCTCACGGAACCCGGAAACAGGGTCCTTTCCGTGTCTCCGAAGGACGGCGGATACCCGGGCATAACCCAGGATGGCCTGGGAAGGCTCCTCAAGCTCGAGAACTCCTTCTTCCCTTACGACGACGAAGCCGTGAACGTCGAACCCAAGGGTTCCGCCCGGCTGATCGAGACGGCGAGCCCCAAGGTCATCTTCTTCGGGTCGAGCTTCATCCCCTTCCCGCACCCCACGAGGAAGCTTTCCGAAGCTGCCGCCGGGACCTGCGTCTACGACGGCTCGCACGTCCTCGGCCTCATCGCAGGAGGGGTCTTCCAGGACCCCCTGAGGGAAGGCTGTTCTCTTCTCATCGGCTCGACCCACAAGAGCTTCCCGGGCCCCCAGGGTGGGATTATCCTCTCGAACAGCGAGGAAATCTATTCCAGGGTCTCCTCCAAGCTTTACTACGGCGCAGTGGACAACATCCACCTCGACAGGATCGCGGCCCTTGCCATCGCTCTCCTCGAGATGATGCAGTTCGGGAAGCCCTACGCCGAGGCGGTTGTCAAGAACTCGAAGGCGGTCGCCAAAGCCCTCGTGGACGAAGGTGTGAAGGTCCGCGGAGCGAGCCACGGCTACACCGAATCTCACCAGGCCCTCCTCGACTACCACGTCGTGAAGCTCGCCTCCCTGGCCAAGAAGCTCGAAGAGGCCAACATCATCTCGGATAGCGGAGGGAGAATCGGCACTGCAGAGCTGACCAGGATGGGATTCGGCCCGTCAGAGATGGAGGAGGTGGCCGAGCTTGTCGCCATGGTGGTCCTGGGGAAGAAACCCGTGGATTTCGTGAAGAGCCGGGTCAAGTCCCTCGTCAGGCAGTTCCAAGAACCCAAGTACGTCCTGAAGGATATCCCCAGGCTGCCGTAGCAGCTACCTGTGCACGATGCTCAAAGAAGCGTCCGTCATCTTCATCGAATCCTCCCTGGTGTACCCTCCGTACACCGCCCTAATCGCGTCTATGTTCTCTGGTACGACTATCGCCTCCTGGTGGACAGCGAGGAACATGTACGCCTCCCCGTCAACCACAGTCACCGAGTCGCTCCACACCGTGGCTTCGTAGATGTCGTTCCTCGGCCGTCCCATCTCGCGCGCCATGTCCATTATGCTCGCCGTGGATTTGAACCCCGACTTCCCGTCGACCAGCTGTATCCGGGGCGCAGTCGAAAGGGCCTTTAGCACATCGTCCCTCGTCGCGTCCTTCTTCAGGGTCAGGATCAGACTGTGCAGGTGCATGTGGGTAGTCGGGACCTTGAACGCCATGGTGACTATCTTCAGCCCCTTCAGCACCGCCTGAACGTCCGGACCGTGGTGCGACGGCAACGTTGTGGGGTCCAGAACGACCGCGTCGATGGGCCCCTTCTTGACATCGTCTGGGTCCGTTGCCCTCCTCGCAAGGACGGCCCTGGCCCTGGACACCCCCACCCCCTTGTCTATCGCATCGATGGTTCTGCAGAGCCCGGTCGTGTTGCAGGACACAACCTGCACGGCTTCCTTCCCCAGGGCCGCCTCGAAGTTGCACTGGGCCACGAAGGAGACATCTGCGATGTTGTCCCCTGCCCCGCCCTGGAAGACGCACTTCACCTTCGCCATCTGGTAGATCGGTTTGTTGACCGGCCCCGTGTCCTCGGGCGCCGCGTCCACCACCACGTCCACCCTCTGAAGGAGGTCGTTGAGGGTCCCCTTTACGCTGGCCCCGGCCGTCCTGAAGGCCTCCAGGCTCTTCATGTCGACGGCGTAGAGCGGGATTCCCTTCTTCTCGGCTATGATAGACTTGTAGTCAGGCTTGGTCTTCGTCACCCCGGCCAGCTCCATGTCGCTCTGCTTCATGACCGCGTCCGCCACCCGCCGGCCTATGGTCC